>CAINEZ010000680.1 GCA_903847905.1 uncultured Bacteroidota bacterium | reverse complement strand
TAATTCTGTAAGTTCATTAACACATATCATAAAAGCGCTCACGGCAATATTGAATGAAAAGCGTTCTATGTCTTCTTTAATTTTTTTAATGGTTTTATGAACAACTTTTAATTCTTCTTTTGTTGGAGGCTCATCCGAAACACAAAATTTATTATCAAAATCATGATACAGTTTCCAAAGTTTACGCATAAAACGAAATACACCTTCAATGCCCTGTGTATCCCATGGTTTGTGCTGTTCCAATGGACCAAGAAACATTTCGTAAAGGCGTAATGTATCGGCTCCATATTTTTCAATAAGGTCATCTGGCGTGACAACATTAAGAAAAGATTTCGACATTTTTTCAATTTCCCAACCACAAATATATTTCCCATCTTCCAAAATAAAATCTGCATCTGCTAAATCAAGACGCGATTTTTTAAATGCTTCTATGTCCAAAACATCATTATCTACAATATTAACATCCACACGAAATGATTGAGTCATCAAATGTCCTACATTGGTTTCCCTAAATATTAAATTCTCTTGTCTAATTTTTTTGTTGTCCGGATTTTCGGGATTTTGTTTATTTACATCAAAGAAAATATTTTTGGAACAAAATTTCATAGTCTTACTTAATCTATAAACAAAACTTGATCTTCCTTGTATCATCCCCTGATTTATCAGCTTCTTAAAAGGCTCGTCTTTACATACCAAACCAAGGTCGAATAAAAATTTATTCCAGAAACGCGAATACATTAAATGTCCTGTAGCGTGCTCTGCGCCTCCTATGTAGAGGTCAACATTTTCCCAGTATTTATTTGCATTCTTCGAAACCAATTCATTCGGGTTTTTCGAATCCATGTAACGCAGGTAATAAGCGCTGCTACCTGCAAAACCAGGCATGGTGTTGGTTTCAATAGGATAACCTTCTTTTGTTTTCCAATTTTTCGCACGGGCTAAAGGTGGTTCGCCTGTTTCTGTTGGCAGATAAGCATCTACAGCAGGCAGTTCGAGCGGAAGCTCCGATTCGTCCATTGCATAAGGGATTCCGTCTTTATAATATATTGGAAATGGTTCGCCCCAATAACGCTGGCGGCTGAAAATAGCATCGTGCAAACGGTAATTTGTTTTACCATAACCGATACCCAATTCTTCAATTTTTTTTATTATAGTTTTTTTCGCTTCAGAAACTTTCATTCCATTAATAAAATCAGAATTAATTACTGTTCCATCATAAGAATCATAAGCTTCTTTAGAAATATCACCGCCTGAAATAACTTCTTTTATGGGTAAACCAAAATGATTGGCAAAAGCAAAATCTCTTGCATCATGTCCGGGAACAGCCATCACTGCGCCTGTTCCATAGCCCGCTAACACATAATCGCCAACCCAAATTGGGATTTTTTCTTTTGTGAAAGGGTTCTCAGCATAAGCGCCGGTAAATTCTCCTGTAATTCTTTTCACATCAGCCATGCGTTCGCGCTCGCTGCGGTTTTTTGTTTCAGTAATATATTTTTCAACTGCTTCTTTTCTGTCGGGAGTTGTGATGATATTTACATATTCATGTTCCGGAGCGAAGGTCATATAGGTAACTCCGAATATCGTATCAGGACGTGTTGTAAAAATTTCCATGAACAGATCAACATGTCCTTTGATCTGAAATTTAATCATTGCACCTTCCGATTTGCCAATCCAGTTGCGCTGAATTTCTTTAATGGATTCCGACCAGTCAATATTATCAAGCCCTTTCAATAATCTGTCGGCATAAGCTGTAATTCGCAGCGACCATTGTTTCATGGTTTTCCTTACAACCGGATGCCCGCCGCGAACAGAAAATCCTTCGCTCACTTCATCGTTGGCAAGAACAGTTCCCAGTGCAGGACACCAGTTAACCATAGTATCGGCAAGGTATGCAAGGCGATAGTGCATCAACATTTCCTGTTGTTCTTTTTCATTCATCGCTTTCCATTGTGCAGCAGAGAATTTTGGTGTTTCCCTGCCTGCCGGACAGGCAAGGTTACAAGCTGCATGAATATTAGCGTTTCCGTGCTTCTCAAATTCATCTATTAATTCTGCTAATGCCTCAGCCTTATCGGTTTTTTTGTTGTACCATGAATTAAAAAGTTTTATAAAAGTCCATTGTGTCCACTTGTAATAGAAAGGATCGCATGTACGCACTTCGCGTTCCCAATCGAATGAAAAACCAATTTTATCAAGTTGTTCCCTATAACGTGTAATATTTTTTTCAGTAGTAATTGCAGGGTGTTGACCTGTTTGTATAGCGTATTGTTCTGCAGGAAGTCCGTAAGCATCATATCCCATAGGATGTAAAACATTATATCCTGTAAGTCTTTTATATCTTGCATAAATATCGGATGCAATATAACCAAGCGGATGTCCTACGTGCAAGCCTGCCCCTGAAGGATAAGGAAACATATCAAGAACATAATATTTAGGTTTTCCCGATTGGTTTTCCGCTTTAAAAGTTTTATGCCCGCTCCAGTACTTCTGCCATTTGGGTTCTATTTCCCTGAAATTGTAATCCATAATATTATTTAAATTTTAATTGATTCTTTGTGTCCTATGTGGATTTTACTTTGCGTTTTCCCTGTCTTGCCGGCATGCAGGTGTGGTAAAAAATTCAGCATTTTTTTAACCACAAAGAGCACAATGTTTTTACACAAAGTTCACAGAGGGAAAAAATTATTTAAAACGCAAAAGTAGGAATTTATGAAGAAAGGAGAAAATTAATAAAATACTTGTTATGATTTTGCAATGGCTTTAAAGTGTTTAACATATTTTAATATACAATTGAATTATTTTTTATTAATTTTACCCGCTTTCAATAAATGGCTGCACACGAAGATAAATATACAAAAAGGAGACTCAAAACCTCCTATCTCTCAACTATAGTAGGTATCACTATGGTGTTGTACATGCTTGGGTTGCTCGGGCTGATTCTTATGCATGCAAAGAAACTATCAGATCATGTGAAAGAAAATATAGGCTTCACGGTTTTCCTGAATGAAGAAGTGAATGAAGCCGATGTTATTCAACTCCGGAAAACGCTTGATGCGCGCGCTTATGTAAAATCAACCGAATACATCACCAAAGAAAAAGCAGCAGCAGACCTTCAAAAAGATATAGGTGAGGATTTCATAAGTTTTCTTGGATACAACCCGCTTCCTGCATCTATTGATGTTAGATTAAAAGCTGATTTTGCTAATTCCGACAGCCTTACTGTTCTTGAAAATGAATTGGTGAAAAATAAAGATGTGAAAGAAGTATCTTATCAGAAATCGCTTGTTTCTACATTAAATGAAAATTTGCGAAAAATAAGTCTTATTATTTTAGGTTTCAGCGCCCTTTTACTGATTATTGCTATTGCCTTAATCAATAATACTATCCGACTTTCAGTTTATTCAAAACGTTTTTTAATTCGTACTATGCAGCTAATAGGAGCTACCGAAAAGTTTATCAGAAAACCCTTCTTATTAAAAGGATTTGTGCAAGGTATCATTGGCTCGGTTTTAGCAATTATTTTATTGATCTTCACTCTTTATCTTGCACAAAAGGAAGTCCCGGAATTGCAGGAATTACAGGATGCCGCATTATTCATAAAACTGCTTATCTTTGTTACTGTTTTAGGAATAATTATTTCATGGATATCTACTTATATGGCTGTCAGGAAATACCTGAGAATACAAACAGATTACTTATATTATCATTAACAAAAAAATAATTATTGAAGTTAATAAATAAATAAAAACATTATGGCAGATATAAAAAAAACAACCTCGCCGGCAGGCAGGCAACCCACAGAAAGTAAGAAAACCGATAACGCTGAATTTGCTTTTGGAAAACAAAATTACAAGCTTTTATTTATTGGCTTGGGGTTTTTATTACTCGGATTTATTCTTATGATAGGTGGTGGTTCTGACGATCCGAAAGTTTTCAGCCCTGCTTTATTCGATTTTCAGAGGCTTACTTTATCTCCGCTGTTGCTGCTTACAGGCTTTATAATAGAACTATTCGCAATTATGAAAAGACCTAAAGTAAAAGAATAACAGGTCTTATGTCATATATCCAAGCTATCATTCTTGCAATTGTAGAAGGCATTACTGAATTTCTTCCCGTTTCTTCTACCGCTCACATGGTATATGCCTCATCCATTATGGGAATTGAAAAGGATAACTTTACAAAACTTTTTGAAGAGGCTATACAGTTCGGGGCAATCATTTCTGTAGTCGTGCTTTACTGGAAAAAGTTTTTCGATTTCACTAAAATAAATTTTTATTTAAAACTGATAGTTGCCTTTTTACCGGCTGCAATTGTTGGAGTCTTGTGTAAAGAATATATTGAAAAGTTGCTTGGTGAAACTTTTATCATTGCTATTATCACTTTTCTGGGGGGTATTTTGCTTTTGTTTATTGACAAGTGGTTTAAAAACTCTCATATTAATGACCTGGATAATGTTTCCTATAAAAAATCTTTTACAATTGGTGTTTTTCAAATACTTTCCATTATCTTTCCGGGATTCAGCAGAAGCGCTGCGACCATTATCGGGGGGATGCATCAAAAGCTCAGCAGGAAACTTGCAGCTGAATTTTCTTTTTTTCTTGCTGTTCCTACCCTTGCAGGCGCTTTTGCAAAAAGTATTTGGGACGCTTACAGGCATCAATCCGAATTATTGACTAATCACAATATCCAATTACTGGTTATCGGAAATGTTATCGCATTTATTGTTGCCATGTTTGCTATAAAAGGGTTCATTTCTTTTCTTACCAAATATGGATTCAAAATGTTCGGGTATTATCGTATAGCTATAGGAGCAATTATTCTTTTACTTATTGCTTTCGGAATTCTTTATTGATAGGGATAATATGCATAATTTCGATTTTACCAAAGGCGAAATTTTATTAATAGATAAACCTTACGACTGGACATCATTTGATGTGGTAAATAAGATCAGGAGCCTGATAAAATATCGTCTCGGAATAAAAAAATTAAAGATAGGACACGCCGGAACTCTCGACCCTTTGGCATCAGGCTTGCTTATTTTATGTACCGGGCCTTTTACAAAAAAAATTGATGAATTTCAGGAATTAGAGAAAGAATATACCGGAACAATGATCCTTGGAGCTACAACACCTTCTGCAGATTTGGAAACATTGATAAACAATGAATTTAATATTTCGGGGATTTACGAAAAAGACATACTAAAAACGGCTGAAACCTTTATAGGGAACATTAAACAAGTGCCTCCGCTATTTTCTGCTAAAAAAATTGGAGGAGAAAGGGCTTACGAATTTGCAAGAAAAGGAATAAATGTTGTAATGGAAGCCAAAGACGTATATATCAGGGAATTTGAAATAACAAAAATTAATTTTCCTGAAATTTCTTTTAGGGTTGTCTGTTCAAAAGGTACATATATCAGGTCGTTAGTAAAAGATTTTGGAGAAAAACTTGAAAACGGCGCTTACCTTTCTGCTCTTAGAAGAACACGCATAGGAGAGTTCCAAATTGATAACGCCCTCGCAATTGAAAAAATAGAAAACATAATTATGCAACAAAATGAGGCTCTTCTTCGTTAAATAATAATATTAATAAAGTTTTTTATAAGCGTTTTTATGTAACTTTTTGAAAATTTATACGAAAAAGGTGGACTTCGCCTTTCGTATGTATTATATTTGCACTTCTTTTTAAAACAAATTTATATAAAACACATAATTTGAGCCAATGAAATTATCTAACTTCAGGTACCATTTACCTCCCGAACTAATTGCTAACTACCCCGCTAAAAATCGTGAAGACTGCAGGTTGATGGTGCTAAACAGGAAAACCCAAACAATTGAACATAAGAAATTTAAAGATCTTTTATCATATTTTTCTGATGGGGATGCCATGATAATAAATAATACCAAAGTATTTCCCGCCCGCCTGTATGGAACTAAAGAAAAAACAGGCGCCAAGATAGAAGTTTTTCTTTTAAGAGAATTAAATCATGAGGCGCGCTTATGGGATGTTTTGGTTGATCCTGCAAGAAAAATCAGGATTGGAAATAAATTATATTTTGGTGAAGATGATATGTTGGTGGCAGAAGTTATTGACAATACCACTTCAAGAGGGAGAACACTTCGTTTTTTATTTGACGGACCTTACCACGAGTTTAAAAAAACTATTGAAAGCCTTGGAGAAACCCCGCTTCCGAAATTGATCAAACGACCGGTTGAAGCCGAAGATAAAGAAAGATACCAGACCATATATGCCAAACATGAAGGTGCTGTTGCTGCGCCTACCGCAGGATTGCATTTCAGCAGGGAGTTGATGAAGCGCCTTGAATTGAAAGGGGTTTCATTTGCGGAAATAACATTACATGTAGGACTTGGAACTTTCAGAAGCGTGGACGTGGAAGATCTTTCAAAACATAAAATGGATTCTGAACAGTTTATTATTGAAGAAAAGGCTGTTCAAATAGTTAACAAAGCCAAAGAGAATAAGAAAAAAGTTTGTTGCGTGGGAACCACAACTTCAAGGGCAATTGAATCTGCCGTTACTATTTCAGGGATGCTTAAACCTTTTAACGGATGGACCAATAAATTTATTTTTCCGCCCTATGATTTTAATGTTGCAAATTCCATGATAACAAATTTTCATTTACCCCAATCAACGCTTATGATGCATATAGCCGCATTTGCAGGATTTGATTTTCTGATGAAAGCTTATAAGGAAGCTGTTACTGAAAAATATAAATTCTTTACTTATGGCGATGCCATGCTGATAATTTAACCCATGAGGCTGTCTCAAAAGCATTTTTTCTAACCGTTTAGGCTTCGATACACTTCGACGAGATCAGTGTGACATACTCAGCCTGACATTTGGAGGTCAAGAAATTGTCATTCAGAGTTAATCGAAGAACAGACAATTTCTTGACTTTTGAGATAACCTTTTTTAATACCTGTTTTGTTTGAAAAAACATGTTATCATAGTAGCGGGAGGAATTGGAAAAAGGATGATGTCGGATATTCCCAAACAGTTTCTTTGTCTTGACGGAACCCCAATTTTAATAAGAAGTATTAACGCATTTAAGGAATACAACAGCGCTATAAACATAGTTTTAGTTTTACCGGATGAACAAATTGGTAAATGGGAAAAACTATGCAGGACTTATCAATTTAATATTCCACATACAATAGCGTCTGCAGGCGCCACCCGCTTTAATTCAGTTAAAAACGGTCTTAAGAAAATTGAAGATGGCAATAGCCTGATAGCAATACATGATAGTGTAAGACCTCTCGTTTCGAAAAAATTAATTGTAAGAGTATTCGACTGCGCTGAAATAAACGGATCGGCAATTCCATATATAAAAATTAATGATTCCTTGAGAATTAAAACAGAAAAAGCCGCCATTCCTCTCAACAGAGATATTGTTCTTTCAATACAAACTCCCCAGTGTTTCAAGAGCGAGCTATTGAAGAAAGCATACCAACAAAATTACCTGGAATCGTTTACCGATGATGCTACTGTAGTTGAAAAACTTGGCCAAGAAATTCATTTAGTTGAAGGGGATCCGGAAAATATTAAAATTACTACTCCCAAAGATATTCTGATAGCTGAGGCTTTATTGAAAAGGAAAATAATTTATTAATACCGAACCGCTAACATGATAATCAAAACAAGTCGCTACGCTTTTGTTTTGAAACAGTTAGCAGGTCGGCATTTACTAAACCAGCTAACAATTTGTATTGTCATTATCTTGTTAGCGGTTTAGTATAAGGAAAGATAAAGTAAAAAAATCGGCAGTCCACAGTCAGCAATTGGCAATCCTAAACGCTCAAACCTTTGAGGACGCAGCCCTGAAATACTACAAAGACCTCAAAGATTTTTTCCTGCACACTTTTCACTTCCCCACAAAAAGCAAAGATTTTTTTTATCCTGAAGAATATTTTTTTCTAAAAACTACTGCTTATCTGAAAAAAATTTACATCACAGATAATTTTTTCGTAACAACAGCATTGTTATCAAATGTTACTTTGATAAAATAAATACCGTTTTTCAGGTTTTTAGAATTTATATGGTTAACAGGAACAGGTTTGTTATTGAAATAAACAAGATTTCCAAGTATATCATAAATTGAAATTTCCTTTGACATACCTTCAATAGTGAGTGTAAGGTTATCACTAACCGGATTCGGGAAACAATTTATATTATTACTAACTAAAGTATTATTTTCAATTCCTGTAGTAATGCATCCTGTTCCCGGAGTAGCATAAACTGCCACGTGATTTACTGAATCTACAAATTCAGCCGAAGCTTGCCAGCTAGAAGCTAATGAATTATCTAAATTCGGGTTGCATAACGTGAGTGAAGCTCCGTGTCCGTTTGCAGCAGTTGGCCATGGCGTACCCGATAAGTAATGTACAGAATCAACAAGCTCACCATAATTATCTTTAATTATAATTGCTTCACCTGTATTTGACAGGCTGCCGCTGGTCCATTTACGTGCTGTTTTGTTAAAAAAGTTAAAGAACTTAACCGAATCAACCGCCAGGAGATAAAAATCATGAGATTGAATAGTATCATCAGGAAAAGTAAAATTTACACCGGAAGAAAATTTAAAATTATTAAGTCCGATTTCAGAACTGCTATTATTGTACAATTCAATAAATTCGAGAGTGTCATTACTAGGAAGATTGTACATTATTTCAGTAATTACAATATTTTGACTGTTCGGATTACCCCATAGTATCTTGAAATTTTGTGGTGAGTACATGGAATTGCCTGAAGTGTCATGAATATTTGCAACAGTTAGTGTATCAGGGACACCTGATAAAAGAGGCGTTGATAAGGTCAACGTAACTGTATCAAGCGATATGGAACGAACGGCAGAAGAAATTGTGCCGATACCTGTATAATTGAATGTGTATTCTGCCGTGCCATTTACAGGTTCACTGAATTTAACTTTTACTTGTGCAAGACTTGTTGCATAAGCTTTCAACACTATCGGATGAGCAGTATCAGCAATAGCGCCAAATATAACCTGAAAACTCTGAGGAACTGACATTGGATTGTTGCTGGTATCACGAACATTTGAAATTATAAGAGTATCGGGAACCCCGCTTAATAAAGGCGTTGCAAGTGTTAATAAAACTGTATCGAGAGTGGCGTTGCGCACAGCAGAAGAAATAGAAGCAAGCCCTGTATAGTTTGCAATGTTTTCAGCAGTAGTGTCGACAGCTTCACTAAATCGTACTTTAATTGTGGAAAAGCTTATTGCAGATGCTTCAAGAACAGTAGGAGGAATAACATCTATAGTTGGTGTTCCCTTAATAAAAATATCGTCAATCCTTGATGTGCCGCCTGATGCTACGGTAGATCCAGTAACAGATGTATTGGAGGTCATGATCCACCTTAGATATACCGTATCCTGGTTGTTGCAAGCAATTGGAAGGGGAATATTAGTAAGCACACCATGAGTCCAATCGTTTGAATCAAGTACTGCGGCTCCCGGGACATCAAACCATGTGCTGTCAAAACCATTTTTATATTGAACTTTAAAATCTCTGGGACCAGTGCCGGAACTTTTTTGCTTAGATGAAATTTTTAAATTAATGTAGCCCAAAGTAACAACTTTGATTTGCCAGTATTTTGTTCCGTTACCCGAATTCCATTTGGTAGCATAAGCACTCATTGTAGTAAGACCTGAATAAGTGAAATTCATAGCGCTTGTCCCGCCATTAGCGGAGATCATCATTCCTGCGTTAGCAGGAATACCCCCATCGGCAATTGAATCGTCAGGGTTGTTCGGGAAAGTCCATTTTACTAAAGTATCCTGTGCAAATGTTAAAAATGGCAATATACACAATGCAATAAGTACGATTTTTTTCATAATATTTATTATTTAATTAATTTCACGGGATGCAAATTTCGTTATTATTTCAATACGAAAAAGAAAAAATATTTACCTGAAAAGTTGCAAAGCTCAATTATTTCTTCGGCACAAATTATACCGAGCCTGCATCTGTAATGGTTCTGTCCCGAAATTACAAAATGGACTCCTATGAATAAAACATCACCTTAAAGAGTAATAATATTTTCCTTCAAACAGGCATAGCAAAAAAGCTATGCGCTGTTTTCGGGACATTCTTTGGTTTTGTATCTGCAAATTTAGAAAAAAACATTAAAATTTCAG
>CAINEZ010000679.1 GCA_903847905.1 uncultured Bacteroidota bacterium | reverse complement strand
TTTAAATTTGAATTACTAATTTTGGATTTCATTTTATAATCTTAAAAATTAAATATTATGTCAGAAAAAATATCAGGTAAAATAGCTCCGGGAGTTGTTGCAGGCAAAGAACTTCAGGAAATCCTCCGCATAGCCAAAAGCAATGAATTTGCTATTCCTGCAGTAAATGTAATTGGAACAAACTCTGTGAATGCTGTCCTTGAAGCAGCTAAAGCCGTTAATTCTCCGGTTATAATTCAATTTTCTAATGGAGGCGCATTGTTTTATGCTGGAAAATCCGTTTCAAATGAAAAAGAAAAAGGAGCGATAGCAGGCGCTATCTCAGGCGCAGAGCATATTCACAAAGTTGCCGAATTATATGGTATCCCTGTAATTATTCATACCGACCATGCAGCAAAAAAATTACTTCCCTGGATTGACGGCTTGCTTGACGTAGGAGAAAAATTTTATCAGAAAAATGGCAAGCCTCTTTACAGTTCTCACATGCTCGACCTTTCAGAAGAACCTTTAGTAGAAAATATTGAAATATGCAAACGCTATCTTGAAAGAATGAGTAAAATAGGAATGACTTTGGAGATAGAACTTGGAGTTACAGGTGGTGAAGAAGATGGTGTGGACAACACAGGTATAGATAATGCAAAGCTTTATACACAACCGGAACATGTGGCTCTTGCATACGAAACACTTATGAAAGTAAGTCCTAATTTTACTATTGCTGCATCTTTTGGCAATGTTCACGGGGTTTACAAACCAGGTAATGTCCATCTGCAACCCAAAATATTAAAGAATTCGCAAGATTATATCCAGAAGAAATTTAATACCGGCGCAAAACCTGTCAACTTAGTATTTCACGGCGGTTCAGGTTCCGCTCAATCTGAGATCAGGGAAGCGATATCTTATGGCGTTATCAAAATGAATATTGACACCGACACCCAATGGGCATACTGGAGCGGCGTGATGAAATTTTATAAAAAGAATGAAGGTTATCTTCAAAGCCAGATAGGCAATCCCGAAGGCGTAGACAAACCTAATAAAAAATACTATGATCCGCGTGCATGGATGCGTGATGGTGAAAAAGCGCTTGTTGAAAGGCTAAAGACTGCCTTTGAAGATTTAAACTGTATGAACAGATATTAAGAAAAATATCTAATAAAAAAACCTCACTCGAAAAGTGAGGTTTTTTTTATTAGAATATATTAAGCTTCTTATTCATCATCAAGATTCGGGTAATTGATCTCGTTATCCTTCACAATAAAAGCATTGGGATAATCTTCGGTTATCTTATGAAGAAAGCGCTGTGCATCCATTCTGCTGCGAAAATCGCCAACCCTTACTTTATAATTTGGTTCCTGAAACATAAGGTATGCTTCAATTTTAGGATGCTTCGAATTAAATTCGTTCATGGTTGTAATTGCCTTGCTTTTGGAATTATTCCCTGAGTCAAAAAAAATCTGGATCCTGAACCCTTTAATACTTTCCCTGCTTTCGTTAAGAGCAATATGTTTCGCTACAAGAGTGTTTATGCGGGGATCCTGAACAATAACATCAATTTTTCCTGTTTTCTGACATATACCGGTTATTGCATTGGTAAAAAAAAATAAAAAAGCAAGAAAACAGTATTTAGAATTATTTATCATTCTAGCTTTTTGTTGAATTAGCAGCATAGATATCTTTTGAATGAATTGACAGAACAGAAATCGGTGACTGATTTACCATTTGCTGGGCATAGGGACCAAGCCAGATATTCTTAGTGCTCTTTTCCTGCTCTGTCATAATAGCTATAATCTCGGCTTTAATTCCAATTGCATATTCAATAGTTCCTTCAGTGATATTTTCGCAAAACTTGAAATGTTGTTCGCATTTTACTCCTGCTTTTTCAATATAATCAACAGATTGTTTAGCATAAGCCTCAACAATGTTTTTAATCTCTGTAACATTAGAAGAATAAACTCCGAGAACATGAATTTCAGCGCCGAATAATTTAGCCAATTCAGTAGTAAAAGGAACTTTTTGTCTTGTTTCCATGGTGCTGTCAACCGGGAGAACAATTTTTTTAATATGTTTTTGATTCCAGATAAAACTTTCACGCAAAGTAATAACCGGACATTGAGATGATGTTACAAACCTGAAGGCGTTACTTCCGATCCAGAATTTTTCAAAACCCGAAATACCATGCGTTCCGGCAACCAGCAAATAAGCATCACTGTATTTCGCCAGGTTCGCAATCTCTGTATGCACTTTCCCTTTCCTGATACTATATTCAAGTTTCCCTTTCAGTGAATCTTGATATTTACTTAATAATTTCTCCATTTTTTCAACTAATTTTTCATGGTGCTCTTTTCCGCGTTTACTGTAAACCGAATCTGAACTTTGAGGTTTATCAACATGTACTAAAATAATATTTGCATTTGCATCATTTGCAATACAAATAGCAAACTCAAGAGCCTTGATTGAACACTTTGAAAAGTCGATTGCGACAAGTATTTGTTTTTCTTTTTTCATAAATCTGATTTTATAGGAGTTAATGATGTAAAAATATTAAAATTTATTGAACTAAGCTATAAAAATTTGGTGTTGCAAAAATAAATAAAAGGGAGTTGAAATAAAATCATTTTTTTATTTTTCATAAAAATGCATTTCTAAAATATACTGACAAACCTTTTCGGGCATGAAATAACTCATATCTTTCTTTTCTTTTATTGCAGTACGAATAAAACTTGAAGAAATCTCAATTAAAGGCGCATTTACCAAATGAACTTTGGGATGGTTTATAAAATTTCCCCCATCTGAACCTGGCCGCGGATAAACATAAATATCGTAATATTCAAAGATCTGTTCGTGGTTTTTCCATTTACTAATGCTTTCAAGGTTATCGGCGCCCATAATCAGGGAAAACTCTTTCTGTGGATATTTTTCCTGAAGATAAGTCAATGTGTTAATAGTGTAAGAAGGCTGAGGTAACTTGAATTCGATATCACAGGGTTTGAAGCGCGGGTCATTTTCTATGGCAACATTCAATAAAGCAAGCCGGTGGTAATCGGCAAGAAGAGAAGTCTTTTCCTTTAGCGGGTTTTGCGGAGAAACCACAAACCATATTTCTTTCAGGTCGGAATATTCAGATAGATAACTGGCTATTATCAAATGCCCGCTATGTATGGGATTGAAAGAGCCAAAATATAATCCAATCTTTTTCTTTTTACTCATTTTTGATACAACTCTTTGCAGTTTTTCATTTTACTTCGCTGTATGTTTTTCTTAGCGACTTGTAAGAAATTTAACAACCATCTCTTTTGCTTCCGCAACAGCCTTTTTCAGATCATCGTTAATAATTATTTTATCAAACTGATTTGCAAAAGTCATTTCATAACTAACTTTTCCCAATCTTTTTTTAAGTGTTTCGGGGGTTTCGGAAGAACGAAGTTTTAATCTTTCTTCGAGTTTTTCAATAGATGGCGGCATTACAAAAACTGCCAGCGCATTTTCCTTTCCGTATTTTTTTATATTCAATCCGCCCACAACATCCACATCAAAAATCACATTTCTGCCCATAGCCCATATCCTTTCGACTTCCGATTTCAATGTGCCGTAATAACTGTTCTCATATACTTCCTGCCATTCAAGGAATTCGTCATTATCAATTTTTTTACGAAATTCTTCCGGTGTAATAAAATAATAATCTATCCCGTCAGTTTCATTGGCTCGTTTAGCCCTGCTACATGCAGACACAGAAAATTCAATATCATTGAACGATTCCAATAATTGATGAACAATAGTTGTTTTTCCTGCGCCACTCGGGGCTGAGAATATTATGAGCTTACCTTGCATTAATTAATTTTTAAATTAATATCGCTAAAATTTTGTTTATTTAATATTTCGTACCTACGGCACTTTAAGAATTTTAGCAATGGTTTATTTTACCAAAATACCGTACCTACGGTACTTTTTTTAGCCTCGTTAGAGGCGGTATTTTGGTAATAGACTGAATAAATTGTAAAATAAAGCCCCGTTAGGCGGCGACATATATTGCAATATATTGGAAGCATAACCATTAAACAAATGTTAAAATATTTTAATAAGATATCCGAGAATTTTTACAAAATATTCAATAGTTGTTCTTTAATTTTTTCAAGTTCATCTTTAATTAGCACAATTAGTTTCTGGATATCCGCATCATTCGCTTTAGAGCCTATTGTATTTATTTCTCTTCCTATTTCCTGCGAAATAAAACCAAGTTTGCGACCATTGGCATCAGGTTGTTTCATTGTACCGATAAAATAATCACAATGCTTTTTCAGTCTTACTTTTTCTTCGGTGATGTCAATTTTTTCGAGATAATAAATCAGTTCTTCTTCAAACCTGTTCTTGTCTGCTTTATCAACCCCAATAAGTTCTTTCAGGTTTTTTTGAATTCTTTCTTTAATAATATCCATCCTCTTTTTTTCAAAAGGTTCTATCTCTTTAAGCAGGTTAAGAATTAAACTAATTCTTTTTTTTATGTCCTCTCCAAGTATTCCTCCTTCATGCAAACGAAAATCATTTACCTGTTTCAGCGCTTCATTCAAAGATATTAAAAACTTATCCCATTCTTCATCTGAAAGTTTCTCTCCCCCCGAAAGCATTACATCGGGCATACGCATTGCCAAAGCAAAATGGTCGGTAGGAAATTTGTTATTCGCTTCAGCAGAAATTGATTTTATCTCTTCGTAATATTTCAGAAGCAGGTTTTTATTAATTGTAAAATCAGAAACATCTTCGTTATTTTCAAAATAAATGGCAACATCTATTTTACCTCTTTCTAATTCTTTAGAAATTACGGAACGGATTAAGGATTCTTTTTCTTTATAAAAGCGGCATATCTTTGTATAAACGTCAAGCTGCTTGCTGTTAAGTGTGCGGATTTCTATGCACAGTTTTTTCCCTTCCTGCTCCGCAACTGCCTTGCCGTAGCCTGTCATTGATTTTATCATAAAAATTTGTTTAATTTTGCAAAGATACAAATATCTTCAAAATCCTTTATTAAAAAGAATTGTGAAGCGTAAACCACAAAATGCCTATGTTTCTAATATAAAATGCAAGGTAGGAGGGCTTTTGCAATAAATTTTTCAAAATCAGTACGAATGATGATTTGTGATTTTAGGATTTAAAATAAAATTAATATTTTTCATTCTCCCAAAATTTGTTTATTTAATTTATTCACTTTTCGTTTGTTTACCACAAACCCTTTTTCCCGTGTATATGCTCCGCATTCTTTCACTGACACATAACCTTCTTCTCCTTGCCATTTGGCTATATATGGGTTATATGGGCATTTAGAAGGTTGGCTGTATATATTCTCAGGATCTTTTATAAAAGCACGGCAATCGGTGCACATGTGGCGAAATTCACAAACTTTGCAAACATCTATCTTATCTTTATTTATAAACCATAACTCTTTAAACCCGGGTTTTTCAATTGCTTCGGCAAGTGTGGTATTTCTTATGTTGCCAAAACTTTTATTCAATGAAGGACAATTTTTAATCTCACCGTTTATATCAATGCATACTTTACGGTTTAGGCAGGTGTTGAATTTTAATGATTCTGTAAAATGTGGAATATTTACCGAGAAGTATGATGGATCGATAATACCACAATCAGTAGAGGATTTGCTCTTTTCTTTTTTTAACAGAAGTATGGATAAACCTCCATATAAATCTATTGTTTTATTTTCAGGAGCATTACAACACTCAATTTTACTGATTTTAAAATATTGTTCTGATAATTTAGAAATTTCTTCAGTATTTCCAAATAGTTCATAAGGTAAAAATAACTGGATTGTTCGTATAGATGTTTTATTGTGCAAATCAAGATATTCACATAAATGCTCTTTACTAATAGTAAAGAAAAATCTAATCTGTAAATGGAAACAATTCAATTCATCAAGTTGGCAAATCACTTTTGTAAAATCATAATTTGACTTTTTTTCGATATCAATGATTGCATTACTGATAATAGTAGGGAAATCAAATTCAAGACTTAACTTTGGAAAGTGCTTGCATTCATTCTTGTTAGCAAAAAAGCCAAAATCATTTGCAACTAATAAATCAAAATATTCTTGTAATATTGATTTTTGTTCTTGTC
>CAINEZ010000678.1 GCA_903847905.1 uncultured Bacteroidota bacterium | reverse complement strand
GTTAATTCGGGTTCCGTGTTTAAGATTTACCCTCCCCTCCCATGCTCTTAATATCATTGGGTAATTACAGATTTATAGAATGATTGTTTCAATTGATTAGTTTATTTATTCCATAAGTGATTGATATCAATAGGAAAGCCGTTAATGTCACAAGCTATTGACTGTTTACCATGTTCGGCGCGCCGTTTCCAGCCTGAATGACAATTAGCGCACAAACCTTGCCAATTGTCTTCATCCCAAAACAAATCAATATTTCCCTTGTGCGGTTTGATATGGTCAATGATAGTCGCGGGCGTTTCAATTCCTATTGATAAACAATGTACGCATAAGCAATGCTCAGGATCGGATAAAAATATCCGGCGCGCACGCCTCCACTGTACGGAATCATAAAGGCGCTTTATTCCAAGATCGTTATTGTAACTACTTTTATTTGCTTGCATTGATTATTGTTTACGCTTAACAGCTGATTAAATCAATAAAAATGTAAAATAGTGGTTATTATGCACAAACCTTGGATATTATCACAACAAGATAAGCGTTTGATATTGTTAATGTTATTGCGTTTATATATGGTTATTGTGGTTAAACGCTGATTTAATGCGATATGTTAAATCGTATACTATTGATATTGCTATTGTTTATTATGGCATTGATCTTGCTATATAATACAGAGAAGAGGGAATAAATAGAGTCAAAACAAATAGAAAAGAATTAATACAATGTATAAAATAAAGCTTGACAATAGATATTAAATACATTATATTAAATACAACAAAAAGAATGGAGGACATGAAAATGAAAACTTATTTACTAATCGGAATCGTAATTGCGGGAACAGTATTGACAGCGCCTTACTTTATTACAATGCTGGCAATGATTAAATAACGATTAAAATAAATGGAGGCAATAGACCATGAAAACGAAAACAATTATTCTATATCAGTTTGATGAATTATCGGAGCAAGCAAAACAGAAAGCAATTGAACGCTTTAGAGAAGTCAATCAAGATTTTATGCCTTGGCAAAATGAAAATGAAGACACGTTAAAAGCTTTTGAAAATATATTCCCGATTAAAGTCGGCGATTGGGAATATGGATATAGGAATTTCATCAATTTCAAAATGACTGTTGACTATGAAGAAATTGAAAACATGACCGGAATCAGATTGCTAAAATATTTATGGAATAATTATCGGCGCGATATTTACAACGGCAAATATTATTCCACTTCCGGCCATTACGATGAGCAAGGCAAATACCATTACAAAAAACGATATTCAAAAATCACGCTTGAGCATTCTTGTGTTTTGACTGGTTATTGTATGGATGATGAAATTTTGCAACCGATTTATGACTTCATGCAAAAACCGGATAATCGTACATTCTATGATCTAATAAATGATTGCTTACATAATTGGATATTTGCTTGCAATCAGGAACTTGAATATCAGAATAGTGATGAAGCAATTATTGAAACGATCCAAGCGAATGAATATGATTTTTTAGAAAACGGGAAACTAGCATAATAAAATAAATCGGAGGATAAGAAAATGACTAAACATGAGAGAATGTATGAACAAATCGAAAAACACGGCGCAAATTTAAATGCAATCTTTAACACTGATTTAGATAACATCAAACTTTGCAAAAAACTTTTCCAATTGGAAAACAAAGCCCACCATGCGACAACTTGCCTATGCAATACAAACACACTCAACCTGTTAGATCTTAATCCCTACACTGGCTACGATGTAAAACAGGCAACAGAAGAGGAACAAGACGCTTTTTTTGATGATATCCTCAATAAAGTTGACAAGATTTTGAAGTTTAGAGAAAAAAACATTCCAGTTTTTATCAATCACGATCCACGAGGCTATGCTTTAAAGATTAAAAGCGAATATGTACGCGAACACAACTTGCAAATTCATCAAGACTTCGGCGGATTCGGTATTATCGCGCCTAAATTTGACGGGAACTAAAAACTAAAATAAAATGGAGGCTAAGCAATGACTAATTTACAATTGATTAGAAATAGCTTTAAAAAATTAGGGTTTGAATTGCGGAAAAGGAAATTTTCAGGAATGAAATAAATTTTTATATCAGGGATTATTTTGATTTGAAAATCAGTTAGTAAAAAATAAATTAATGGAGGTTATAAAATGAAAAAACTTTTTGAACGGTCTAGAGTTATTGGGTTAAATGAGCGGATCATTGAAGTCAATGGATTAACGATTATCGCAGCCAGTCTTATTGTTGCCGTATTATTTTTTTTAATCGGCTATAACGCTGCGTATTATCTCAAGCTGGTGGTTTGCTCATGTTAAGACTAACAAGGTAGCAAACAGAAAAGCTCGATATACTATTGACTGCGCTAAAAGAGAATAGCGGATTAGCCTTGCTCTTTTCACAGTGTAGCGCAAAAAATTGCGGTATGATTTACGATGTAAAAGATGGTCAAGGCATGTCTGGGATCAGTTATGGATACTGCAAAAAACATCTTGCGGAAGTTATGCAAAAAATAAAAAATCGGAGGGCAAGCAATGGATAAGTTATTAATTTTTGCTTTAATCGGTTTAACAGTCATTTGTTTGTTTGTAATAGAAATAATTGATAGACCACGCGGCAAGAAGCCAAAATGGATTAGATACAAATAACAATACATAAATAAATCAATACCAGGAAAGCGCTTGAATAGTTCAGGCGCTTTTTTTATTGCCTTTTATTGCTAATTTATTACAGTATCTTAAGCTTGATTAAATCAATTTTAAGCCTATCAAAGATAAATCAATGGTTGGATATATGGCAATGGATTAAATCGTTTCCTGAACAATCGTCAAGAGTTTTTCGGCATGTTTTGAATTATGGCCGGAATTGCAAATCTGAAATAATTTTTACAGATATTAAATGGTATGAATATTGCAGGAAGTCAGATTCCCAAAAATAAAATACCCTCAAAAACTCGCATACTAGACCTCTACACTACTGGAGAAATCGGCACCGATAGAATAGGCAAGGGGTTTCCTAATCAATACAGTACCGACTTCTCACTACTCCTGAATACTATTCAAGCGGTCTTCTACGATTTGCCGGATCATTGTTGCCGGTGGCGTGTTATGATTGTCTTTAGCAAATTTCTTAAGCTTCTTATCACAAACCGGAGACAAACAGATTGTACGGCTAATGGTATTACGCTTGGCAGGATCGTCGAACTTAGGTCTGCCACGCTTGAGAATTTTTTTCTTCGTATTTTCTTGCATACTGCACCTCTACACTCCTGGAAAATTTCGTTTTTGACTTATCTTTATCATGGTTTAATATATTGTCAAGGATTATTTTTAATTGGATTAAATATTTTACTTATTTTATAAATAATCATTTTCTACTTCTGTTGGTTGGCTTTAATTGTTTCTTGTCACTGTCTTTATTAAAAACCCACCATTTGTCCATGTTGGCAGGTAATGTTTTTTCTTTAACAGCTACTTCTAATAATTTAATATTTCCATATGTGGAAAG
This sequence comes from uncultured Bacteroidota bacterium, assembly GCA_903847905.1. Taxonomy (GTDB): domain Bacteria; phylum Bacteroidota; class Bacteroidia; order Bacteroidales; family CG2-30-32-10; genus CAINEZ01. Next base: position 1,763 of record CAINEZ010000678.1, on the reverse strand, counting down.
CACCGCTCTTACATATTCACTATCTCCCGCTGTCGATTTATCACCAACATAATCCCTGAGCGCAGCCATAAGATCACCATTCGCTTTAGAAAGATGGAACCCGAGTATCGCATTACCAGCAATACAGCCCTTTACCGGATCATGGAGGTCACGTTCATCGTTGATAATCCCCTCGTCTTTCAATTTCTTTACCCATCCATTGATTATCTGGAAAGGACCTCGCGCTCCGGTGCTGCTTACTGCGCTTGGATTGCCTCGGGATTCATGGAACCAGATTGATAACGATAGCTCAGGGTATTTGGATTTAGAGATGATAGTGTCGATCTGGGTTTCCAAGGTTGACCGAGACACAGTGCGGTCAGTGTAGGGATAGAAGAAATTTACAATTGCATCTCTGTTCTGCCTGCTGACATTAGGAGCCGGAATCAGAAGGTAGATGATTAATAAAAGCTGTGTAATGAGTAGGAAGCTTAACCCTGCTAGAGAGAGAGCTAGTTTCCGCTTGGGTAAAGTTATCTTAAGCTCAGAGCCTTTGTCGCGCACATAACATTCAACACAAAAGAAATCATCGTTACCTTGGTCGCGGCTATACATACCTCTCTTGCGCTTCTTCCCGCAAGTAGTGCAATTTCCTTGGTGTTCATCAGTGTATTCGTAATGCTTATTGGATTTCAAGTCGGGATAAATCAGTTCTCGAATTATCTTCCATAACTTTTTCATTAGGTCTCCTTGTGTTAAATTTTTTATTTACGGTATAACATGATCCCATTCTGTGACAAAGGGAAAACTTATAAGTTGATTACAAATCTCTTGAGAATATTGAGAATAAATTAATGGTAATAATAAGTTCTTATCGTCTCTTGATGCCATTGCGGCAATGCGATAAAAAAGATCAGAACATTCATCGGGTAAATAAAAATCACGCCAACCTTTTTTAACTAATCTTCTTAGGAAGACTTCAATAACTTCTGCATGTCCAAAACTATCTGCAATTTCAAGATGAACTAAATTACATGGCAAATACTTTTGTGTATATTTAGCGCCGTTACCAGAAACGTGTTGATAAATACGGCTTATTAAATAGCCAGTTATTCCTACATAATATTTATCATCTGAACAATCAAGAATATAAATATAATGTCTTCTATCTTTTCTTTTCCCAAAAAACCAAGACGATTTCATTTTCCCCTCTTTTAATGACGAACTCCACAGCTACGTCAGGATATGTTTGTGCCGCGCACCGGAATGCCTTGCGGCACCGGCGCGGCTTATATCCTTCCGGCTGTGTATTTCTTTGCCCATTGTCTCTCGACTATTGGGGCAGGGTACGCTGATGGATGCGGCCTATGGCGGTAGCTCGCGCGGATTGCCAAGTATTTCATGAACGCTAGCAGCCTTACTATCCCCAGGCCTTAGTTTTACTTGAGCTACCACCATTTGGTCGCTATTATTACTTTATAGATATATTAAAATAATTATGTGACAATACCATTTCTTTTAAAATTTTTTCAATATTTTTTGGTAATTTATCTGTGAGTCTAATCTTTAATTCATATTGTTTTGGAAATGGGGAATAAGGTAGCCCATTAGCAATAAAACTTACATCTGTGACAAATCCCTTTGCTTTAAGTTCCATTTTGTTTTCCTCTTTTAATTTTTACAATATATTAAATTATAGTAAATCAATTGTCAAGAGTTATTTCCTAACCATTTTATTAGATGTGTAACCGTTAGATATTCTAAAAAATCATAAGAAATAATTT
>CAINEZ010000677.1 GCA_903847905.1 uncultured Bacteroidota bacterium | reverse complement strand
GCCAAGCGTATCAATTACATTTATCCATTGTGGCTTCAGTTTCCTGAGCGTGGCTTTCCATTTAGCATCGTTGGTGTCAAGGCACACTGCAAAAATTTGGAAACCGAATTCTTTATATTTTGTATAGAGATCATTAAACTGCATGATAGTTTCGTCAACATTTTTAGTATCGGTAGTCCAAAACATCAAAAGTGTAAAGTCCGATTTAACCGATGACAGTTTTATTTCTTTACCTAGTGTATCCTTTCCTACTGTTTCAGGAGCTGTAGCGCCTGCTTTCAGGCTTTTGATAATATTGATTTTATTGGTAATGAAACTGTATTTTTCTTTTGATACCGCATCACTCTGCTTTGAAAGATAATCATCGTATAATTTCACAAACACATCCTGAAGCTGGGTGTTTTCATAAATATCAAAAAGCAGGGAAAGCGTATATTTATAAACACTTGTATTTGCTTTTGCGCGATTCAGTATAAGTTCATTTGCAACATTGAAACCAAGCACATTCCGTGGCAATGCAAGCTTCTCAATATAATAACTGATAGTCCTGTAAAAAAATTCTGTCCTGAGAAAAGCAGTATCAGAAAAATCGATATTGTCAAAAAAATGATTGAGTAAAAAATCAATATCATTATTATATATTTTTTCAGCAGGGTGTTTTATCTGCCAGAGATTCAGGTTCGGAATCAATAGCGCTTTAATGACTTTTGAAACAAATAAGGAAGAATCCTTGTATCTAATGCTGTCAGCAAACGTCTGTATCTTATAGGTTTCAACGCCCTTTACAAAATTTATCCTTTCGTCAAGTAAAGGATTTTGTTTTTTAAGGTTGGCAGGTTTTATGATGTTAATAATCATATTGAGGTTATATAATTCAGTATTCTTGTATTGAAGGTAAGAGTAATAAATTCTGTTATCCTCGCCTTTCAGTACTTTCATGCTGTCGGTCAATGATCCTGCCGTTGAATTAAGAATTATTTCCTTGTCCCTGTCGATGATAATATCCGAGAATGAACTGTCAGAAAAATAAATTCGGTAAATACCCTTTGGAAGGTCTGATGAAAATTTGAATTCAACTGCATCACCATTAAATTTCTTTGCTGCAAGTACATTCAGATTTCGCCCGTATATAGAACATAAAAATGACTGCTTTGAAGTATTATCTTTAAGAACTAGTTTCACTGAAACCTGAGCTGAAGATTGCGAAAACAAAAAACAGGTAAAAAGATAAAATAAAATAAATTTTGAAAGTCTTGACATTTACGTACAAAATAAAAAGTAAAAATATAAAAATATTTTAGAATAAATTACTTTTTCAAAAAAGGGGTAAATATTATTTTATCAGGAATTTTTATTTTTCCAGTAAATATAAAATGGAATACCTGTAAATATTAAACCTATTCCTATAAGGCTTTCAACAGGTCTTTCAACAAACGAACTTATAATCAGCACCGCGCAGAAAATAACGAATAACGCAGGAACAACGGGATAGCCGAATATTTTTTCTTTATAATTATTCCTTATCTTTAAAATAAATAATCCGAATGCTCCTGAGCCGTAAAAAATGAATGCGGCAAAAATAAGCATATCTGTAAGCTGATCGAAAGTGCCTGAAATTACAAGCAGGCAAGACCAGAAGCACTGTATGAATAAAGCTTTATGAGGAGTTTTATATTTTGAATGAACAATTCCTGCCGAACGAAAAAACATTCCTTCTTTCGCCATTGCAAAATAAATTCTCGAAGATGACATCACGCTGCTGTTGGTAGTTCCAAAAGTTGAAATAAGTATAAGAACAGAAATAATAATAAAACCGGTTGGACCGATTAACATTTTCACAACTTCGGCAGCAGCAATATTATTTTGATTGTGAGCCATGCCAACATAAGAATCTACAGGCATTACATAAAGATATGCATAGTTAACAATTAAATAAAATGCTGTTACAATAATTACGCCTCCGATAATTGAAATTGGTAAATTCCTTCGTGGATTTTTTACTTCGCCGGCAAGAAATGTAATATTCACCCAACCATCAAAAGCCCAGAAAGCGCTAAGCATTGCTGCAAAAACAATGCTTGTAAGTCCCCAGAAATTTAAACTGCTTATCTCATTTATATGCTGCGACTGCTGATGAAAATTACTGCTGTTTCCAATACCGGAAAAAAAGCAAATGCTTAAAAGAAATATTATTCCAAGAATTTTAGCAATGGTGAAAAAGTTTACAGTCCATCCACCGTACTGTACTCCAAAGAAGTTGATGAATGTTATAATAATTATTGTAAGTATGGCGACTCCTTTTACTCCTATATTTTCAAAAGGGAAAATATATCCGAACAGGCTGATGTCAGAAATATTTAAAGCAAAATTAGGAAGAGGAATAATATTATTTACCGACTGGCTGAAAACATAAGCTATAGAGGCAACAGATGCAGACTGTATCACAGCAAAGGCAGTCCAGCCATACAAGAAAGAAAAGAATTTCCCGAAAATAATTTTTAAATACTGGTACTCCCCTCCTGCTTCCTTGTTGATACGTGAAAGACCTGAATAGCTTATTGCGCCAAGCAATGTTATTATTCCTGCAAACAGCCAGCAAAGGAGAATAAGTTTTGAAGAATAAAGCCCCCCTGCCATTGGCGCAATTTTCTTGAACACGCCGGAGCCGATCATAGAACATATCACTATCATCAGCGCAGTAAATAGCCCTAACTTTCTTGACAGTCCTGATTTTTCTGTGGGTGGTTGCATTATTAAAATATGGTTCTCTTACGTTTCTGTGAGTTCAGAATGTTTTGGAATAGTGATTAAACTTACCTATCCTATGCCTAATCAAACCTTCTTAGTCTGCCTATTTTGTCTTGTTATGTTAAGAATTGCACGCCATTGACTTCCAAGCTTTTTTCGTTGGTCTATTTATTCTTGAAAAGCAAATGTGTTTGTAAAAGAGTTGGCTTTATGCCTTTATTAATTTTTTTGTTTTATACTTTTTTTTCTCCTCTTCAAATAGTCTTAATTGAGGTTCTGAAATTTTATATTTCCCATTATCATTTTGTTTAAATTCAGTCATACCTGTTGTCCTTGCAGCTGCTGTAACTTCACCCCAACTTGTAAAATAATTTTCAAAATATTCTATTGGGAATTGACTGTTTTGAGTAACTTCTTCTTTTGTTGGTATGTGCCCTATCTGATTGAAAATATTTTTGATTTCAAGTTGCAATACTTTTTTACTCACTTCATACTTCTGTTTTTTTAGTCGCGCAACCCTACTGTTTTTAGCTTTAGGTTTGTCATCATTGATTTTACGAAAAGGGTTAAGTCCTAAACATAATTCTTTGTGTCGCTGTATAGTTATGTTGTGATAATATTCCGAAAGTTCAATGCCGACATACTTTCTATTTAATTGTTGTGCAGTCAAAGTTGTAGTGCCTGCTCCATTGAAAGGGTCTAGTACAAATTCATTTTCGTTTGTGAAAAGAGAAATTAATCTATACATAAACATTGGGGGCAACTGACAAGGGTGGTCAACTCTACGACTGTTATGTTTTATGCGGTGGATGTCGGACCAAATATTTGATGCAATTTCGCTGTCTTTTATTTTTAGTCGCTTGCGTTTTGTAATGCAGTTTGCTCTGATACAAAAATTTTCGGATTGCATCTCAATAGCATTCTTTTCAAAAAGTGAATTTTGATTTCTTATAAATGCAGGCAATGGTTTTGGTTTGCCTTTGCTGAAGCACAAAATGGAATAATGTGAAGGCATAATCATACGTACTGGCATACTTAATCCCTCCCAAACAATCCAATCTTGGTAATCAAGAATACTGTTTAAATGCTTGAAATGTCTAATGCACCATTGTGGAATATTTAATACTGCAAGTGTTCGCCCTGGTTTTAATACCCTTGCTAGTTCGCTTAACCATTTGTCGCACCATTCAAAATATTTTTGAATGTCAATCCCATCATCCCAACTTTCATATTTTTTATTCAAGTTATATGGAGGGTCAGCAAAACAAAAGTCAATACTATTAGCAGGAATTTTTCGGAGTTGCTCAATGCAATCTCCATTTAATAGTTCTGATTTTTTAGAATAAAAATTTTCTGTTTCTGAATATTTTCTATATGAATGTTTTTTATTTCTCGGTTTGTAAAATTCCCTCTGATCATAAACATTTACAAACTTGTAATGTGTCAAACCAAATAAATCGCAAAGACGATTTATAACTTCATTTGGATAGCTTTCAAAGTCAACTGATATATCACGCCAAACATCTGACATTAAAGTTCCAAACTCATTGTACAAATGCTTTTTTCCCCCGTAATCTTTTGTAGTCTTATTGCAACAAGGACAATATGTGTATCCTATTCTTGTTTTTGTATGATTTAAACTCTCTTTGTAACGAGTTATAATAAGCAATGCAGAATGACTATCACTTAAATAATTTTCTCGTTTAATTGGACTTTTAAGTTTAACAGCAATCCAAAGTTTTAAATATGAATCATTTTTAAGTTGAGTACAAAAGTCATTCGCAAAAATAGAAGAAGTTAAAATTGCTATTGTAGAATATTTATCTGTTCTACTTATAAAATCATTGAGTTGATTTAACAGGTTTTCCTTTTCGGGAATTTCTTCAAGCGATTTGTAGTAAGGTAAAATAACAAACTCAACATTTGAAGATGTGTTTTTCACTTCTGCAATGTTACCCTTTATTTTTCGGTCTTTTAGTGATATAGTGTTTTCGCTTAAATGCATTGTTTCGTTTTATTTATCTAAACTTAATAAGAATTTAGCAAGTTTATCAAGCTCACTATCTTTCAATGTTACTGTGCAATCACTAAATTGGCATAGAGTTCTTAGAGCTGATGATCTTTCAAAATTTCCAGCCCCATCAATAATGTATGCAATCCAATGCCCGTGTTTATGTAATTGTTTCTGCCTATCTTGAGCTTGCCCAGCTTTGCGTTCAATAACGCTATTTGTTGTAACTTGAAAACAAACTTCAATCGCACAATATTTTCCTTTAGGTGATACTGCAACAATATCGTATGAAAGTAATGTTCTTTTGTTCTGACTAATTTTTTGAATTTGTTTCTTTTTAAAATCCCATTTAGGTAATTTAGCATCCAAATAATCAACAGCATATTTTTGTGCAAGATTACCAAGTGAATTTGCTGTTGCACCTCCTGTAATTCGGCTTACCCAAATATATCGCTGCTTAACAAATGTTTCAAGTTCTCTTTTATGACCTATTAAGGTTCCAATAGTGCATTTTTCCTCAATCTCTGCTGGTAAATTGTCTGCTAATGCTGCACCACCAAATAAAAGAAGATTAATAATATCTTCCATTACTGGAGTAAGCATTTGATTAGTTTCAAGTCCAACACCATCAACTTTCAAATGAGTATTACTCCAAGTTTTCTTTCCTGATAATGTTCCGAATTTATAAAAGCTGTTTTTCCCATTCCATATAAACTCCATTGTTTCCTTTTTAAAAAGTTTCGGTAGTTCCTTTTTAAATCGCATAAGTTTTTCACCGCCAATGTCAGAAAGAACCATCAAATGCTTAAGGAATATATTAGCTGAAAGTTCCTTTGTCGTTTCTAAAACCTTCTTCCATGCAAAAGGTTCTGCATTTGCAATATTGAGTAAACTGATAAATTTGTCTTGTGTTTCAATAAGTTTTGGAATTATACTCGAATTTCGTTCTGTTTCGGCAATTTTTGGTGGCCAAAATTTAAGTGCATTAGCCTCTAAGTCATTAAGTTTTCTTATCATTATTTATTAAATATTTTTTTGTAAAAGTAGTCAAAAAAAATAAAAAATAATGTTTGGAGTATGATAAATTTTATCTATTTTGGTTTTGTAGAGTTTCAGGCGTGTAGGGCAATAAAAAAAATGCGCCCTATATATTATTTGTTGTTTAATGTTAGATTTGATATTTCACTATCTTCTTTTTTATGGTTACGGATAATTTGGCTTTGATAGATTCAGTAAATAAAAAAAAACGCCCCCAATAATAGGGAGCGCGGTTTAAAATTCATTGCAAAAAGCAGATTAAAATTTATAATCGTTATCTTCAATTAATTTGTCAGCTATTCTTCTTCTTGCTTCTTTAATATTAACAGCTTCAACAGTTGTAAAATATCTTACGCCATTCTGTATTTTAATAAATTCATCACCTGAAGCAAATGAATTTAAAGCGTCCATAGCGGATTTATAAATTGCTGATGATGCTTCGTAAACAAACACGTCGCAAATATCTTTATAAACGATGAGTTCTTGCTCGCTTTTTAAGTTTTTAAGTTTTTCAACTCTCAAAACAACGGATTCGGCAACGTACAACTGAACCAGCATATCTGAAATACTCATCATTATCTCTTGTTCGGTGTTATATTTTTTGCTGATAGCTTCATAAGCCTTGCCAAGCATCAAAAGAACAGCTTTCTTAAAGTTTTGAATATAGAAATGTTTCTTGCCAAAAAAATCTGAAATAGAAGTTGAGTTTTCTTTATTTTTTCCAATATCATTATAAATTGATTTTGCAATAGAAAAAATTTCAGAGTCGGCTTTCTTAGCCATTTTCAGAAACATATCAGAAGCAACAAGACGGTTTATTTCATTTGTTCCTTCAAATATCCTGTTGATACGTGAATCGCGGTAGGCTCTGTCAGCAGGCATTTCGGCAGAGTATCCCATACCTCCGTATATCTGCACAGCTTCATCAGCAATATAATCGAGCGATTCCGATCCGAAAACTTTCAAAATGGCAGCTTCCATCGCAAATTCGCCAAGCGCTTCAAGATAAGCCTGAGTTTTTTCCATTCCGTTAGCCACGTGCATTTTGATAGTATCGTCAACAATTTTACTTGTGCGATATACAGCTGATTCAGCAACAAATTGTCTTATTACCTGCTCGGCGAGTTTATATTTTATTGCTCCAAAATTTGCTATGAGCGTACCAAATTGTTTACGTTCATTGGCATAATTTACAGAATGCATTATAGATCTTCTGCCTGCGCCTAAAACATTTGCGCCTAATTTTATACGACCTATATGAAGAATATTAAGAGCTATCCTGAATCCTTCTCCCCTTTTCCCGAGAAGGTTTTCGACCGGCACTTTGCAATCGTTAAAGAAAATCTGAACAGTGGAAGAACCTTTAATTCCCATTTTCTTTTCTTCAGTGTTAAAGGTTACCCCGGGGAAGCCTCTTTCAACAATAAATGTGCTCAAAATTTTATCATTATCAATTTTAGCAAAAACTGTAAGCACATCAGCAAAACCACCATTGGTGATCCACATTTT
>CAINEZ010000676.1 GCA_903847905.1 uncultured Bacteroidota bacterium | reverse complement strand
ATATCGAATCAGTAACGACAGGGAAAAAAGTTAACGGTTAAATATTTGGGCTGCCATGCCTGCCGGCAGGCAGAAAGCCCTTATTAATATTGTATTCAATACCCACGACGAGCTCAGTGTGCCATACTCAGCCTGACATCTGGAGGTCAAAAAATTGTCATTCAGAGTTAATCGAAGAATAAGACAATTTCTTGACTTTTGAGGCAGCCTCAATATAAACCCCCATGATATTAAAGGACTTTAGTCTAAACCTTTCTATTCACAATCATGCGTCCCTGGCAAAAAATTATTTTCTTAGCTTGGGGCACATGCGAATGTGCTGGATAGTTACTTATGTTTCACACAGTTCGTGCTGCCCTGCCGTATAAGCAAGGACGCCAGTTCACAAATCAACCTGCCTAACAGGTAAGGCCGGCACAATGTCCTACCCTGGGCGACACTAATAAATAAAATTAAATTTGCATAACATCTGTTATTATTAATTAATTTTTTATATTTGTCAAATAAAAATAATTTAAAGATATTATCTTGATTTTTGGAACAGGTATAGATATAATCGAGGTTGACAAGGTAGAGAAACAAATCTCAAATAATAATGGCTTCACTGAAAAAATTTTCACAAAAAGGGAAATAGAATATTGCGAATCAAAAAAAAATAAAGCTCAGCATTACGCTGCCCGTTTTGCAGCCAAAGAAGCTTTTTTTAAAGCAATAGGAACCGGCTGGAGAAATGGAATGGCTTTTAATGAAATAGAGATCTTGAATAACGAACTTGGAAAACCTGAAATTTTATTACATGGTAAAACAAAAGAATTTAGCGAAAAACAATTAATCAACAATATTCATGTTTCATTATCACATTTAAAAAAAATTGTAACTGCAATAATAACTTTAGAAAAATAGAAAGGGGAAAAATTATGTCAAATATTGGTAATTATGATGAAAGACTGAAGAATTTTGATTGGTCTATTTCAGAAAAAGAACTTGGCTACAAAAAAGGCGATGTGATTAACATTGGCTGGTATTGCTCTGACAGGATTTGCCAGATGGGCAAAGGCAATAAGATGGCTCTTATATGGGAAGGGCTCGGCGGTGTAGAAAAAAAGTACACCTATAATGATGTTCGCCTGAAAAGCAACACCATTGGAACTTTTCTCAGAAGCCTGGGAATTAAAAATGAAGACAGGGTTTGTCTTTTTATGGATAAAATTCCTGAACTTTATATAGGCTTATTGGGAATATTAAAGATCGGAGCGATAGCTCAACCGCTTTTCTCGGCATTTGGCGATGATTCTTTATTAGTAAGATTAGAAAATGCTGAAACTTCAGCTATTATCACTCAAAGAAAACATCTTCCAAAAGTCAGAAAGATTGTAGAAAAAATGCCTTTCTTAAAACATATTATTATTGTTGACTATGATGGCAAACATCCTCTTCGCGATAAAGAAGTTGCTTTCTCAATGGATGAAGCTACTCCTGTAGAAAAATTTGAAATTTTTCCGACCAAGGCAGAATCTCCGTCAATACTTCATTATACCTCAGGAACCACAGGACAACCTAAGGGAGTAAAACATGTTCATTACTCACTTATTTCTCAATACCTTACTACCAAATGGGTTTTAGACATTCAGGAAAATGATATTTACTGGTGTACTGCCGACCCTGGCTGGGTAACAGGAACATCTTATGGAATTATAGGCGCTTTTAGCACAGGAGTTACACAGTGTGTTCTTGATAGCGGTTTTGCCGCTGAAGCATGGTATAAATTTATTGAAAAAAATAAAGTTACTATGTGGTATTCCGCTCCTACTGCGATCCGTTCCTTAATGAAAGCGGGAGATGAGATAATAAAAAAATATGATCTTTCTTCGCTTCGCCATCTTGCAAGCGTTGGAGAACCTTTAAATGCCGAAGCCGTTGTTTGGTCCGAAAAAGTTTTTGGTAAGCAATTCCATGATAGTTATTGGCAAACAGAAACCGGTTCAATTATGATTTCCAATTATCCCGGAATGAAAATAAAACCAGGCTCTATGGGAAAACCTTTCCCCGGAATTACCGCTACAATCATAGATCCGGAAACTTACGAACCTATTAAAGAAGAAGGAAAAGTAGGGCTTATTGCAATTAAACCGGGCTGGCCTTCGATGATGAGAACTTACTGGAATAATGAAGAAACTTACAAAAATAAATTTAAGAACGGTTGGTATTTACCCGGCGACCGTTCAACTATTGATAAAGATGGATATTTCTGGTTTATAGGGCGCGATGATGATATAATAAATACAGGCGGACACTTGGTTAGTCCGTTCGAAGTTGAATCAGCTCTTTTGGAACATGAGGCTGTTGCTGAATCGGCTGTTGTTTCAAAACCTGATGATGTAAACATGGAAGTTGTTAAAGCTTTCGTTACACTAAAACCAGGCTTTACAGCCAGCGCTGATCTTGATCTGAATATCATGAATTTTATTCGCAAAAAACTATCACCGCTTGCAATGCCCCAGGAAATAGAATTTATTGACACTCTTCCCAAAACAAGAAGCGGTAAAATTATGCGGCGAATATTGCATGCAAAAGAATGGGGCGAAGAAATAGGCGATATATCAAGCCTTGAAAACGATTAATTAATAATAATGCATTAAATTTATACTTAGCTGAATGAGTCCGCCAATTAGCGGATTTATTCAGCTAAAGTATAAATGAAAAAAAATTGATGAAATACTTGCCTGAAATTTTAGTATTTTTTTCTTGCATAATGTTTAATGTTTATAATGGTGATCCCAATAATTATCGGGAGGATAAGAGGAAGCATTATTTGTATAGTAGAAATAACAGTAATATATCAACACATAAGTTATGCACAAAATGAAAAAATGATACCATTGATAAAATTCTTTAAGAATATAAAAAACAGCTTATCAACGAAAAATATTAACCTTTATCAAAAGGAAACGTTATGAAAAAAACAATTTTACTTTTGACTGTAATTGGTTCTTTATGCTTTTTTAGCAAAATCTTAAATGCTCAAACTCCTATCTGGAATTGGGCAAAAAGTGCCTTTGGAACAATAGGTGCTGCAGGAGTTAATAATACGAATTCAATTTCTGTGGATGCTTCGGGAAATACTTATGTTGCAGGATATTTTGGAAGCCCCACACTAACAATTGGCTCCACTACTTTAACGAATGCTGATACTACACCTATATGGGATTCTGATGATATATTTTTTGCAAAATTCGATCCCAATGGTGATTTGATTTGGGCGAAAAGAATAGGCGGATCGCATGACGATATAGCTACATCCATTGCTACGGATGCTTCGGGGAATACTTATATAACAGGATATTTTTATAGTCCTACCATCACATTTGGCTCTACGACATTAACAAATGTTGGAAATTGCAATATATTTCTTGCAAAATTAGACGTGAATGGGAATGTGCTTTGGGCAAAAAGAGCGGGAGGAACGGGATATGATTATGCATATTCAGTTGCGATAGGTGCATCAGGAAATATTTATTTTACAGGAAGATTTGAGAGTCCTACAATCACTTTTGGTTCAACTATTTTGACAAAAACTGGTAATAGTAATATTTTTTTGGTTAAGTATAATACAAGTGGGGATGTGCTGTGGGCAAAAAGTGCAGGTAATGGGACACCAAATTCTCTTGCTGTAGATGTTTTTGAGAATATTTACATTACAGGAATTTTTGCAGGTTCCACCATAACATTTGGATTTAATACATTAACAAATATTGGATGTGACGATATTTTTCTTGCTAAATATAATACCAATGGAAATGTACTTTGGGCAAAAAGCGCAGGTGGAACGAATATCGATGAAGCCTCTTCCATCGCAGTTGATGTCTTTGGGAATGCTTTTATAACAGGTTGGTATTGGAGTTCTGATCTCACTTTTGGCTCAACAACATTAACCAATATATATGGTAATACTAATATTTTTCTTGCGAAATACAACAGTAATGGTAATGTACTGTGGGCAAAAAGTTCTGTGGGTGGAATATATACTGAAGACAAAGCGCATTCAGTAGTCATAGATTCATCAGGAAATGCTTTTGTGGCAGGATCTTTTGAAAGTTCTACAATTAATTTTGGCTCAATTTCATTGGCTAATACATTTAGTGGTTCTACCATTTTAGATATCTTTATTACAAAATATGATTCTTGTGGAAATGCACTTTGGGCAAAAAAAGCAGAAGGGATGGGTGAGGATGCAGCAAATTGTATTGTATTGGATGCTTCTAATAATGTATATGCGGCAGGATATTTTAGAAGTTCTTCTTTAACATTTGACTTCCAAACATTGACAAATGTAAGCACTGAATATGATTTGTTTTTTACGAAATTAGGAAACAGTGCTACTGGAATAAATTTTTTTAATAACAAACTTGATTTTTCTATTTTTCCCAATCCTGCTAATGTTAACATTAATATCATTGTTCCTCAAAAATCAACAATAGAAATCTTAAACATACAAGGACAGACTATAATACAACAACAGATACAACAAGGAAAAACAGATATTGACATTAGTAAACTTGCAAAAGGAGTTTACATTTTGAGACTGAATAGTAATAACAAAACAGCGGTGACAAGGATTGTGAAAGAATGATATTTATAGCCCATAATTTCGCATTGCTTCAATGGCTTGTGGTGAAAGATAGTTTAAAGTTCAATGTTTGGAGTTTTTGGAATTTGGGACTTGAGACTTGGGACATATAAGTGGGCAGCGCCTCCGCAGCTGCGAAGCAAGTAATGCATGATCGTTATAAATAATTATTATCAAACAAAATTTAAAAAATGAAAAAATGAAAACATTTAGAAAAAATGTAAAGTATCGTTTAATTGCAATAAGTTTATTTTTTTTATTAAACAATTTTGTAAATGCGCAGTGCAGCTATAGCGGCACTCTGGATACTACATGGGCAGCTCCTGCTGCTATGGGTGATTCAGTTTTTACAAACTGTATTTACGGAGGCAAATTTGTCAGGGTAACAGGAATGATTGCAGGCGAAACCTATCAGGTATCAACTTGTGGTATCACTAATTTTGATACACAGATTACCATTTTCCATGAAGGTGGTGGAGCTTATGTTGCTTATAACGACGATTATTGTGATGTACAGTCAAATATTTATTTTACCCCTGCCGATAATGGTAATTATGATATTTTAGTTAACGAGTATAGTTGTCATTCTAATACTAAATGTGCTTATTTAGTAGTAAAAAAAATACCATGTCCTGAAATTATAGTCAATTACAACATTTCTCCAAATCCTGCATGTCTTACTGATAAAGTTAATTTTAATGCATCTGGCAATGGCTATACTTTATTATGGAATTTTGGAGATGGCAGCCCGGCTTCAAATAGTAATTATATTTCCCATACCTATGATTCTGTTGGAATTTATTTTGTATCGTTACAAATTACCAACAGTTGTGGCAGAGATACCGTTATTAATGACACTGTGAATATTGAAAATGATTTACATATAACAGATGCAAGCCTTATTATTTCTCCTGTACCGGTATGTCCAAATGATTACATTCAATTCGTTGCACCTGGTTATGCTAGTTCTTTTGAGTGGAATTTTGGTGATGGCAGTCCCAATTCCCATAATATAAAATATACCAGCCATAAATATGCTTCCACAGGAAACTACAATGTTTGGGTAAAGCTTGTTAACAGTTGCGGAAATGACACTATCCTATATGATACAGTTGAAGTTGCGAATGATATACCTGTAACAAATGCAAATTTTGACATATATCCGAATCCTGTTTGCCCTAATACACATGTTACTTTTGAAGCATGGGGTGGCAGCTCCTTTATTTGGAATTTTGGCGACAGCAGCACTACTTCACACTCTTCATATACAAGCCACATTTATTCTTCTGTAGGAAGCTACCCTGTTTGGGTGCAGATCATGAATGGTTGCGGAAGTGATACAATTTTGTACGATACTGTGGTTGTAAACAATGACATACCATTGACTAATGCGGGGATTGATGTTTCCCCTAATATTGTTTGCCCAAATGATTATGTTTATTTTGATGCTTGGGGAAATGCCGTTTCTATTGTCTGGAATTTTGGCGATAGCAGCCAGACTTCAAATAGTCAACATACTCACCATATTTATACTTCTGCCGGCACTTATACTGCCTGGGTAAAAATGACGAATGCCTGCGGTAATGATACTGTCCTATATGCAAATGTTAATGTTGTTGACAACCTACCAATTACAGATGTTAGCTATAGCATTTCTACTAATACTGTGTGCCCTAACGATCCTGTGAGTTATGAGGCAAATAATAATTTTAGTTCATGCTTATGGGATTTCGGAGATGGAAGCCCCATTTCTAATAGTTTTGATTGCACCCACTCCTATGCATCTGCGGGTAGTTATAATGTTTCTTTAACTGTTACTAATGGCTGTGGCAATGATACTACCGTATATGATTCAGTTCGTGTGGAAAATGATTTACCTATAACTTCTTTTGATTATTATATAAGTCAAGACTCTTTGTGTCCTAATGATCCTATATATTTTGAAGTATGGGGTAGTACTTTCAGTTCATGTTTGTGGAATTTTGGTGATGGCAGCCCAACTTCTGGAAATGTATATACACAACACACCTTTACTTCTGCAGGAAATTATACGGTTGTATTAACAGTAACCAATAAATGCGGAAGCGATTCTACAATTAATTTACCGGTTAAGGTTGTAAATGATTTACCAATAACATATGCAAATTTTACTATACGCCCTGATTCTGTTTGTCCCAACAATACAGTGAATTTTAGAGCATGGGGTTATGCAAGTTCGTTCCAATGGAACTTTGGCGATGGTAGCCCTGTATCGCACGATGCAGTTACACAGCATACTTATGCAACAACTGGAAATTATTCTGTTTCAGTTACAATGACCAATGGTTGCGGAAGCGATACAACACTAAGCCAAACATTTCATGTAGTTAATAATGCTGATCCAGATCCTGATGATTATGATTATGGATCATTTCCTCATGAACCATGCTCTGGAGATACTGCTGTATTTTATATTAGTCCTGCAGGTTCCGGTATATATTTATGGGACTTTGGAGATAGCATATCCTCTTCCTCAACTGTTTTTTATAATGATAACGGGGATAATATGGACATAGTAAAACACAAATATATAACAGCAGGAAATTATACAGTAAATTTTACTTTGACAAACGGATGTGGTAACAGTTTTACCGACTCATGGAATGTAAATGTTTCTGATGACGGTCCTGTAGATGGTAATTTCTGGTGGAACGAACAATTTCCTACGGTAGGTGAAAACATTGCTTTTTTTGCATTCGGAGGTGCATCGTATCAATGGAATTTTGGTGACAGTACAGCGGTAGTGAACACTACTTCTTCATTAACTACAGTTAATCATACATATTCTTCGGTTGGCATGTATACTATTACCGTAATTGTTACGAATTCCTGCGGAAAATCGGAAACTTTAACCGATGAAATAACAATTGATGCAGTGGCAACGGGAATACAAAAAAATAATATTTCAGATAATATTAATTTTAAAATCTTTCCTAATCCAAACAATGGTTCTTTTTCTTTAGAAATAGAAAATACCAGTAAAGAAAATATGCTTATAGAAATAATAAATACCTTAGGTCAACCTATTTACAGCAAGCCAATTAATAATATGCAAAAAACCGTTGAAGAAATATATTTGCCCGATCAGCCTAAAGGAATTTATTTTGTAAAAATGCAAAGCAAAAATAATATAAGTGTAAAAAAACTAATAATACAATAATCTGCGACTATAACGAAAGCTAACGGCGTTACTATATTTACAGACAAAATAAAATTAATAACAAATCTAAAAAAAGGAGATAATATTATGAACAAAGAAGAAATTAAAAACATTGTATTAAAGTATGTCATTGAAGAATACATGGAAGACGAAAACGATGAAATAACTTTTGATACTCCTCTTATTTCAGGCGGTATAGTTGATTCATTTTCTATGGTTTCTTTAAAAAGATTCCTGGAAAACAAATACAAAATTTCCATTCCCGACGAAAAAGCTTCACCTGAAGCATTCGATTCTGTAAATAAAATCACAGATTTAGTTTTAGAATTTGTAGGTTAATATTATTTAAGATTTTTTGATTTAAGATTTTTGATTTGTTTCATTGCCAAATCTTAAATCTCAAATCATAAATTATTGCAAACATCATTATTAATAACAAACACAAATTATAAAGGAACTAATTATGGGTTATAGTGATAAAGTTAGGGCAACCTACCAGGCACAAATTAAAGACATGCAAGATAAAGGTCTTTTAAAACAGGAACGATTCATTCATTCTACACAGGGCGCTGAAATTGAAGTTGAATTTCCAACTGGCGCAGCGCCTAAAAAAGTGATTAATATGTGTGCAAACAACTATCTGGGACTTTCGAGCCATCCGGAAATTGTTAAAGCGGCACATGAAGGACTTGACACCCGTGGTTACGGTATGTCTTCAGTGCGTTTTATTTGCGGCACCCAGGATATTCATCGTGAGCTGGAACAAAAAGTTACCAAGTTTTTGGGAACAGAAGACACTATCCTTTTCCCTTCATGTATGGATGCAAATGCAGGCGTATTTGAAGCTATACTTACAGATCAGGATGTAATGATTTCCGATCGTTTGGTTCACGCATCCCTCATCGATGGTATGCGTCTTTGTAGCGCCATGCAAGATACTTTTAAGCATGGCAATATGGAACACTTAGAAAGCAAACTACAACTCCATGCTGACAAAAGGTTTAAAGTAGTTGTTACCGATGGTGTGTTCTCTATGGATGGCGATACAGCTCCATTAGATAAAATGGCTGAACTTTGCGAAAAATACGATGCAATGCTTTTAGTTGATGAATCTCACTCATCCGGATTTATTGGAAAAACAGGCAGGGGAACACATGAAAAGTGTGGTGTTGTCGGAAAGATTGATATCATAACAACTACATTTGGTAAAGCGCTTGGTGGTGCATCCGGCGGTTGTGTTTCAGGAAGAAAAGAACTTGTGGACATGTGCCGTCAGAAAGCCCGTCCTTATCTTTTCTCTAACACCATTGCTCCTGTTGTTGTTTCAGGTGTTTTAAAAGTTCTTGATATACTTTCAAAAAGTACCGATAGAAGGGATAAGCTCGAAAAGAATACTGAATTCTGGAGAAAAGGATTAAGCGAAGCGGGTTTTGTACTTAAAGAAGGTGACACTCCTATAGTTCCTGTTATGCTTTTCAACGCTAAGCTGGCGCAGGATTTTTCAAAAGACCTTTTTACAGAAGGAATTTATGCTATCGGATTCTTCTTCCCCGTTGTGCCGCAAAGCCAGGCAAGGATAAGAACCCAGGTTTCTGCTGGTCATGAAATGCATCATCTTGAAAAAGCTCTTGCCGCTTTCATTAAAGTTGGTAAAAAATACGAGATACTCGGAAAAACGAAACAGCAAATTATTGATAAATACGGTATGTAATAAATTATTCTGAAACCCAAATAAGAGAAAAGCTGCTTTGGATTAAAGCAGCTTTCTTAATTAATAACTGATGTTACGCAAATTTTAAAATTTATTTATTCAATGTCACTCAGAGCCAGCCATTGCGTGGGCTTGCGAGGAAGCGGCTGTGTCGAAGAGTGATTATGTGTGGTCGACTTCCCTGCCTACCGGTCAGGCAGGGACACGCTTCTCCCTCCACTATCGTTTCTGGAGAATCGGCTCAGCCTGACCATAAATTTAAAGTCATTTCTTATTTTTGCGTAACATCAGTTATTTAAGTTGATTAATTAAAAAAACCCTTTATAAATATATAATTTACAAAGGGTTTAT
>CAINEZ010000675.1 GCA_903847905.1 uncultured Bacteroidota bacterium | reverse complement strand
TTTGAGTTTTAATATTTTTATACAAATTTGTAGCTTTTCGACTACTTTTTGAATATTACTCAAAGGCTTTTTTTATTACATGGATACTATATTGAATGCGCTATCGGTATAATTTCTAAATTTAGTACCTGCATAACGCATGCCTTCGATGCACTTCTACAAGGCTTCGATGACACTTCGATAAACTCAGGGCATTGACTCAGCCTGAGATTACTCAGCCTGACATTGCTCCCCTGACGACAGACAGGTTAAATTATACGATATTCATTATATAATATTGACTTTATTTATCAGCAATAATTTTGTAGGTTATTTTTATTGCCTCTGCCTATTTAGTTTACTTCTCTGTCTAATTTGTCTAAAAATAATATCGGTTCTGCTTGTTTTACTATTTCAACTTACTTATATTTGTTGTGAAAATAATCCTATGATAATAGCTATTCTGAAAGTAAGCGGTTTTTTTAAATTAATACAAATTTTGATTTTAAGCGCGGTTAAATTTTTGTTAGCTGCTCCTTTATCATTTAAATTTGGATTCACTTATATACAGACAATGTTGGCAACAACAATAGGAGGAATATTGGGAGTGATTTTCTTTTTCTATTTAAGCGAAATAATATTGCGGATATTCAAAAGAGAATGGCCGCATATCAAATCTTTTTTTAACAATAATTATAATGAACTTAAACCAATTGCAGTTCCAATATCAAACAATAAAAACAAAAAGAAATTTTCAAAAAAGAACAAATTTATAGTTCTTACAAGAAGAAAATATGGACTATGGGGTATTGCTGCTCTTACGCCAATACTACTTTCTATTCCTTTCGGAACTTTCCTTGCCAATAAATATTACAGAAATAAAAAAAGTGTTTTATTCAGCCTTGCATTATCAGTAGTATGCTGGTCTATTATTATGTCTTCTATATATGCCATTTTTAAAATCAAACCTTTTTAATTTTTTTTATTCTTCACTTTGGCATACTCTTCTTACTTTTCTTTATTTTTGCAAATAAATCATTTTCATTGTTTATTTTTTTACCGTGAAGTTATTACTTTCTGAGAATATAAAAGTTTCACTTAATTCCATTAAATCCCATTTGCTGAGGACAGTTCTTACTATTCTCATTATCGCATTTGGTATAATGGCTTTGGTAGGTATCCTTACCGCAATCGATTCTTTAAAATATTCCATTAATAGTAATTTTACCCGTATGGGTGCTAACACCTTCACTATTCGTAACAGGGAGACGAAAATTGTTACCGGCAACGACAGCAAAGCCAAACGTTTCGAGGAGATAACTTATCAGGAATCTGTGAAATTTAAAAAGAATTTTGAATTCCCTGCATTTGTTTCCATTTCAACTTTTGCCACACATATTGCTACATTAAAATATAAATCCGAGAAAACAAACCCTAACATAGGTGTTATTGGCGCTGACGAAAACTATATGGCCACTTCGGGCAATGATATTTCGAAAGGAAGAAATTTTACTGTACAGGAAGTAAATAACGGAGCAAATGTTGTGATTATTGGTCCTGAACTTATTACTAATCTATTCAAAAATAATGAAGATCCTATTGAACAGGTAATTTCAATAGGGCCGGGTAAATATAAAATAATTGGCGTTCTTAAATCAAAAGGATCGAGTATGGGTTTCAGTGGCGACAAAAGCTGTATTGTGCCTTTAATAAATGTAAGGCAATATTTTTCCAGACCCAATGCGTCTTATACAATTAATGTATTACCAAAAGACCCAAAGCTTCTGGATGCAGCAATAGATGAAGCGACCGGAGTGTTTCGTGTTATAAGGAAAATACCTATAGGCGATGAAAATAATTTTGAGGTCGCAAAAAGCGATAATCTTGCACAAATGTTATTTGAAAACATAAAATTTGTTACACTTGCTGCAACAATTATAGGGCTTATAACTCTGCTGGGTGCAGCTATTGGATTGATGAATATCATGCTTGTTTCGGTAACGGAAAGAACAAGAGAAATTGGAATAAGAAAAGCGATGGGGGCAACTAAAACTATTATAAAAAATCAGTTCCTGATTGAAGCTG
Organism: uncultured Bacteroidota bacterium; assembly: GCA_903847905.1. Taxonomy (GTDB): domain Bacteria; phylum Bacteroidota; class Bacteroidia; order Bacteroidales; family CG2-30-32-10; genus CAINEZ01. The sequence continues at coordinate 3,173 of CAINEZ010000675.1, read as the reverse complement.
TAGTTATTTGTCAGCTTGGTGGCATTCTTGGAATTGTGTTAGGAATTCCAATTGGAAATATAATTTCTTTGTTTGTCGGCGGGGTTTTCATTGTGCCATGGCTTTGGATTATATGCGGGTTATTTCTTTGCTTTATCGTTGGTCTTGTTTCGGGCATTTATCCCGCTATTAAAGCCGCTAATCTCGATCCGATAGATTCCCTGCGCTATGAATAAAATTATTTTTACATAATTAACATTTCTGAAATTATTACTCTAAAGATAAATAAGGTGAGATTTTTTCGTAAACACTTTCAGTTACTAATACCGATTTTTTTATGTCAGCAACACTCGCAAATTTACCATGCACCTGCCTGAAGTTTAAAAGCGATAAGGCAATATTATAGCCGATGTATGGCTGAGTTTTAAGTTCTTCAAATGTTGCCGAATTAATATTGATAGTTTTAATAAGGTATTTATTTATGCTAATGAAATCTGATAGTCCAGAGTAACGAGCGCTATCAATCCCTTTCACTTCCATCAATTGCTCCTTTTTATAAAACCCTCCGAGTTTTGAACGGTATGCGATAATTTTTTTCGCGTACCATGAACCGATTCCTTTAAGTTTTTTCAGATCAGTTGTGTCAGCAGAGTTCAACTCAATGACAGAAGTATTTTTATCGTAAGCAAATATAGTTCTCTCTTTTTTAATTTTTGTTTTGTGTTCTTCGGGTATTTGTATATATGGCTCAAGTACATTATATTCGCTTTCGCTGATTCCGTATATTTTTTTCAGGTCTTCTTTATCATAGAATTTCCCACCTTTTGCTTCAAATTTTTTTATGATACTAATTTGTTTTTCATCAAATCCAAGTTCTTTCCATTTTTCTTCAGGCAAATTATTGGGATTGAAATTAAAAGGATGAAGAATGGCTTCAGCTGATGATTTGTCAATATTTCCGTAATCTATTTCTTTTGATCTTGTTTTTATATAATCTGTCTTTTCTTTTTCCTTTAAAGAGCTTTCAAATTTTTCGATATCCTTACTGAAAGCGGAAACATCATTATTTACTCGTTGATTAAAATACGTAAGAATGTATGGTATAATAATAATGACCATGAAGATCATTAATAATACAATAATACCGTTACGTTCCCTTTTGTTGAACGAAAAATATTCTTTAATAAATTGCTTCACAATAAATGGAAATATTTTTTTATGCAAAGTTAATTTTATTACAAAATCTTTCATATTTTTTTCACTTTGATAATTTTCCTTAATATTGTAATAATTTAAAATTTCAAATTAATAAACCAAAACAATGGCAAAGCGATTATTCATTACTAAGTCGATGACTAAACTCATGGAGGAATCAACCGACAAAGGGCATGGGCTTAAAAGAACACTTACTGCAACAAATTTGACAACACTGGGCATTGGGGCTATAATTGGCGCTGGAATTTTTGTGTTGACAGGGCAGGCAGCTGCTCAGTATGCAGGTCCGGCAATTGTTCTTTCTTTTGTGATCTCTGGGATTGCTTGTGCATTTGCAGGCTTGTGCTATGCTGAGTTCGCCTCCATGATACCTATTGCTGGAAGCGCATACACATATTCATACGCTACTATGGGCGAATTTCTTGCTTGGATTATTGGTTGGGACCTTATCCTTGAATATTTATTTGCAGCCTCGACTGTTGCTGTCGGATGGGGCGGATATGTTGTAAGTTTTCTTAATGATTTCGGCGTTCACATTCCTGCTCAATTTAGCGCAGCAGTTGGTAGTGTTATGGTTGATGTGCCAAAAATAGGATGGAAACCCATTACTGATAATCTGATAAAAAATTTATCAAGCATGAATATTAATGTGAATACTTTACCACATGTTACTGCAATTATGAATCTCCCTGCAATGATAGTAATTGCATTGCTTACCACTTTACTTGTAATAGGAATAAGGGAATCAGCTAATTTTAATAATATAATGGTTATTGTTAAGGTTTCTGTAATTATTTTATTTATAGCAATTGGTTTTGCTTTTATAAAAAATGGTAATTGGCACCCTTTTATACCCAAGAACACAGGAGAATGGGGGCATTATGGATGGAGCGGTATTTTGCGGGGAGCAGGCGTTATATTCTTTGCTTATATTGGATTTGATGCTGTATCAACTGCTGCGCAGGAAGCAAAAAATCCGCAAAAGCATATGCCAATAGGTATTCTTGGATCGTTGACTATTTCTACTATTCTGTATATACTTGTTGCAATAGTTTTAACTGGTATTGTAAGTTATACTTTTTTAAACGTGCCCGATCCTGTTGCTGTTGGTGTAAATGCGATGGGAGATAGCATGTTTTGGTTAAGGCCAATTATTAAAATCGCAGCTATTGCAGGATTAAGCTCTGTAATACTTGTAATGCTTATGGGACAGCCGCGTATATTTTATTCGATGTCAAAGGATGGATTGCTTCCACCGGTATTTTCAAAGGTACATAAACGTTTCAAAACACCATATGTTAGCACAATTGTTACCGGATTTTGTGCAATGGTAATCGCAGGAGTTCTACCAATTGGAATACTTGGCGAACTCGTCTCAATTGGAACATTGCTGGCTTTTGCCATAGTATGTATTAGTATAATAATTCTCAGAAAAAAACGACCGGAGCTTCATCGTCCATTCAGAACACCTTTTGTTCCACTGATCCCAATATTAGGAGCATTGATATGCTTTGCCCAGATGGCTTCATTGCCTTTAGATACATGGCTGCGATTAATTATATGGATGGCTATCGGATTCCTAATATATTTTTTTTATGGAATAAGAAAAAGCAAACTGAATAATGAACTGAAAAATAAACCCTCTAAATAGTGTCTATCCATAAACTCAACAAAAAGATTAACCACAAAGTGCACGGAGGTATCACAAAGGTTCACAAAGTAAATAAAGAAAGGCTTTGCAGGCTTCTTACCGGCAAGGCAGGTGCGTTTTTTCTTTGCATTCTTAGCGTAAAAAATAGCGACTTTATATACAGACACTAATAATAATAAAATTGACTTCTGCAAAAGGGTTTACAGTATCTGAAGTTTCCTCAAAATTTTTAATCAGGGAATAAAGATAACTGAAAATCATCAATATTTTTTCCTGTCATACCTTTAAAATTATAAATACCATTTTTAGTGTTCTTTAATAATTCTGA
>CAINEZ010000674.1 GCA_903847905.1 uncultured Bacteroidota bacterium | reverse complement strand
TATATATTTGTCATGTAAATAATACTAAAATATGATATTATGAAAACAAGAAACTTATTTTTTATTTGTTTAGTCGTTGTAATTTTTTGTTTTAACAATGTTTTTGCGAAAAAAGTTGATATAATAATGGCAAAACAAGTGGCATTTAACTTTTATGTTGAGCACAGCATGGTTCCAATTTCCGCAAAATCACTTTCTATAACTGAAAATTTCAGTATCTCTGAAAATACGAATATATTGTATTACGTTTTCAATTTCAGCAATGATGGTTTTGCTATTGTTGCAGCTGACGATGTAATTCAACCGGTATTAGGCTATTCATACGAAGGTAAATACAATGATCATAATCAGTCACCCGAGTTTATATATTGGACGGGAACATATAAACAACAGATCATATATGCAATAACTTCAAATATTTTACCAACTGCTGAAATAGATGCCGCATGGGCTCATTTGAATGTTACTCCTGACAAATTTTCTCCCATGAAAGAAATTATGGCTGTTTCACCTTTATTAACTTCTACATGGAATCAGGATGCCTGTTACAATGATCTTTGTCCTGCTGATGCAAGTAGTACTGCAGAAGGACATGCTTGGGCAGGTTGTGTTGCTGTTGCTATGGGACAGGTTATGAATTATTACAGGTATCCGACTACAGGACAAAGTTCTCACGGTTATAATTCGCCAAATTACGGATATCTGTCTGCAAATTTTGGAGCAACAACATACAATTGGAGTGGTATGGCAAATTCCTGTACTGCATCTAATAATTATATTGCCACGCTACTTTATCATTGTGGCGTTTCGGTTAATATGAATTATGGACCTACTGGTTCTAGTGCTCTTTCAGGTGATGTGCCAAGCGCCCTTGTAACTTATTTTAAATATTCATCTTCGATTACTTATAAAACCAAGAGTTCTTATTCTGATGTTAATTGGGAAAATATTTTAAAAACGGAACTCGACAACAAGCGACCTATGATATATAGAGGCGTCTCTACTACATTAGGCGGACATGCATGGGTTTGTGACGGTTATCAGGGAACAAATTATTTTCATATGAACTGGGGATGGAGCGGAACTTATAATGGATATTTTTATCTGAATTCACTTGTTCCAGGATCAGGATATGATCTAACACAACAACAGGAAGCTATTTGCAATATATACCCCGGAAGCGGTTATCCTACAAATTGTTCCGGACAGGTTACAGTCACTCCTGAAATTGGCAACATTGAAGACGGCAGTGGACCTAGCAATTATCAGAATAACCTCGACTGCAGTTGGTTAATTTCGCCAACTGTTCTTATTGATCATTTAAGAATCACTTTTGAAAGTTTAAATACTGAAGCTACTAATGACAAGGTTATAATTTATGATTGTCCAAATACTTCTTCTCCTGTATTAGGGACATACTCGGGCACTTCTTTGCCTTCATTGATAACCTCTACCAGCCCTTCTGTTTTGGTTAGATTTACAACAAATGGCTCTGTTACATCTTCGGGATGGCGACTCAATTACACTTCTGTTTATCCTGTTTTTTGTTCAGGTTTAGTTACCTTGACCAATGCGAGTGGCACAATCAGCGATGGCAGCGGTTCCAGCAATTATAACAATAGTTCTAACTGCAGATGGCAAATACAGCCACCCAATGCAGTTTCAATCACTCTGCATTTTCTTAATTTTAATACAGAACTTACTAATGATAAAGTAATAATATCCGACCCTGTTCATTCTACAACATTGGGAACATTTTCCGGCACTTCTCTTCCGGCAGATGTAACTTCTCCCAGCGGTCAGATGCTTGTAAGGTTTACTACCAATACATCAATTACTTCTACAGGATGGTCGGCTTCTTATAATTCAATAATTTCGGGAGTAGAAGATTATAGTATAGTTAAAGGACTTTCTGTATTTCCTAACCCTGCAAATAACCATTTATATGTTTCTTTCAGGGTTACAGACGGAAAAAATGTTAAACTTCAAATGTTTAACATTACCGGACAGGAGGTTTATACAGATGAATTATCGGGTAGTATGGATAAATATAGCAAGGATATTGATGTTTCACAGTTGTCGAAGGGAATTTATAATCTCAGGATCATTGCATCGGGTGAAAAAGTTAACAAAAAAGTAGTAGTTGAATAATATTATTATTAAACAACCTCACAATATATAGTTGCTTTATTATAAACCAATCTAAAACTTTTTTAAGGAGCCCTTAATTCTTAAAGTATGCAGTTATGAAAATCAAAAAGTTGTTTTTTATTTGTTTCGTCGTTGTAATTTTTTGCTTTAATAATGTTTTTGCAAAAAAAGTTGATATAATAATGGCAAAACAAGTGGCATTTAACTTTTATGTTGAGCACAACATAACTCCAATTTCCGCAAAATCACTTTCTATAACTGAAAATTTCAGTATCTCTGAAAATGGGAATACATTATATTATGTTTTCAATTTCAGCAATGATGGCTTCGTTATTGTTGCAGCTGATAATGTAGTTCAACCGGTATTAGGTTATTCATACGAAGGAAAATACAATGACCAGGATCAGTCGCCCGAGTTTATATATTGGATGGAAATATATAAACAACAGATCATATATGCAATAACTTCAAATGTTCCATCTACTTCAGAAATAGATGCTGCATGGGCTCATTTGAATGTTGCTTCTGACAAATTTTCCTCTGAGAAAGAAATCATGGCTGTTGCCCCTTTATTAACTGCCACATGGAATCAGAATGCCTGTTATAATGCTCTTTGTCCTGTTGATGCAGGTGGTCCTGGAGGACATGCTTGGGTTGGTTGTGTTGCTACAGCTATGGGACAGATAATGTACTATTGGAAGTATCCAACTACAGGCCAGAGTTCTAACACTTATTCATCTAATTATGGAAATCTGTCTGCAAATTTTGGAGCAACGACGTACAATTGGAGTGCTATGACCAATTCCTGTTCAGGATCTAATACTGCTATTGCTACATTACTTTATCATTGCGGCGTTTCGGTTAACATGGGTTATGGACCTACTGGTTCAAGCGCCCTTGCAGGTGATGCAGCAACCGCCCTTCCAACTTATTTTAAATATTCTACTGCTATTCAATATTATTACAAGAGCTCTTATTCTGACGTTGCCTGGGAAAACCTTTTAAAAACAAATCTTGACAATGCCAGGCCACTAATATATAAAGGTAGTAGTTCGACTGGTGGGCATGCATTTGTTTGTGACGGCTACCAGGGAACAAATTATTTTCATTTTAACTTTGGATGGAGCGGAAGTTCAAATGGATATTATTATTTAACTGCGATTAATCCGGCAGGATATAATTTTTCAGAATCACAAACAGCTGTTGGTGAAATATACCCCGGAGGAAGTTGTTCCGGCCAAGTTTCATGTACTGCTGCTACCGGTACAATTGAAGACGGCAGTGGTCCTATTGATTATCAGAATAACAAAGACTGTAGTTGGTTAATTTCGCCATCCGTTGTTGTTGATCAC
>CAINEZ010000673.1 GCA_903847905.1 uncultured Bacteroidota bacterium | reverse complement strand
GTTTATTTTATTGCAGTTAGTATAAATTTTCTTTGGCTTTTCGGTTCTTCTCCAAATATAAATCAAGATAAAGACCCTGAAATGTCCATTGGTTCCGAGTTATATACTTCCGATGGTGTGCTTATCGGGAAATATTATAAAGAAAACAGGGTTCCTGTTGAGTACGGAGAGATTTCTAAAAATATTATTAACGCATTAATTGCTACTGAAGATGCACGTTTTTTTGAACACAACGGAGTTGATGTAAGAGCCACTTTTTCCGTTTTTTGGTACTTGATGAAAGGCGATCAACGCGGAGGTAGTACAATAACACAACAGTTGGCGAAAAATCTTTTTAAAACGCGTAAAACTTCAAGAGGCCTTCTCGGGTACATTCCTTATGTTCGAACAATTGTTTCAAAAACAAAAGAATGGATTACTGCAGTGAAACTTGAAAAAAATTACAGCAAAGAAGAAATTCTTACAATGTATCTTAATGCTGTGGACTTTGGAAATAACACCTTTGGAATTAAAGTGGCATGCAGAACATATTTTAATAAACTTCCCTGCCAGGTTAATATTCAGGAAGCAGCTACACTTATTGGCATTCTTAAAGCTCCTACAACATTCAGCCCGATATCTCATCCGAAAAATTGTCTTGAAAGAAGAAATGTCGTTTTAACTCAAATGCAGAAGTATAACTTTATAACTCAAAAACAATATGATTCTATCAGTAAGCTTTCAATACGGCTTGATTACAACATTGAAGATCCTACAGAAACAGAATTAGGGTCTTATGTGAGAACAGCTGTTGCAAATTTTTTAATGGACTGGTGTAAGAAGTCGGGCTATGATATATACACTGGCGGGTTAAAAATTTATACTACTATTGACTCTAAGTTACAGAAATATGCCGAAGAATCTGTAAATGAACAAATGAAAAGACTGCAAAGCAGGTTCAAAGGACACTGGGGGGATACTAACCCATGGACTGATTCGCAAGAAAAAGAAATTCCAAACTTCATTGAGGATTTTGTAAAGACAACCACACTATATAAAAAGTTAAGTAAACGTTTTAATGGGAATGAAGATTCCATCAAATATGTTTTGAATACACCGCGAAAAATGAAGTTGTTTTCCTGGAAAAAAGGAGAAGAAGAATTTACGCTTAGCCCTATGGATTCTATAAGGTATATGAAAAAATTTCTGAATGCCGGTTTCCTTGTAATGGATCCATATACAGGTGAGGTAAAAGTGTGGATTGGCGGGATTAATTATAAGTTTTTTAAATATGATCATATAAGCCAGTCGAAAAGACAACCCGGTTCTACCTTTAAACCTTTTGTATATTGCACTGCTCTTGATAACGGATGGACTCCCTGCGACAGAATTACCGATCAGAGTGTAACAATAAAATATGAAGAAAACGGTGAAAAGAAAACCTGGTCGCCTCATAATGCCGATTGGAAATTTTCAGGAAAAAACATGACCTTGCGATATGCTATGGCTCGTTCATGTAATTCTGTTACTGTGCAACTTTCAGAAAAAGTAGGATATCAGAAAGTAGCCGATTATGCTAAAAAACTTGGTATAAACAGCGATCTTAAGCCTGTTCCCTCAATAGGATTGGGTTCTAATGATGTATCTCTTCTTGATATGGTGGCAGCTTATTGTACTTTTTTAAATAAAGGGATGTATTCAAAACCAATGCTTGTTACCAAAATTACTGACAGAGACGGTAAGCTAATAAAAGAGTTTAAGCCTGTTCAAAAAAGAGTTCTAAGCGAAACAACTGCGAATCTTATGGTATATATGCTGAGAGGTGGATTAGAAGAGCCGGGCGGTACATCGGAAGCATTATGGGATTTTCCTGATATTTTCGGTGAAAATGAAATAGGCGGGAAAACAGGAACATCATCCAATTATTCCGACGGTTGGTTTATGGGGGTTACCAAAGATCTTGTAGCAGGCTCATGGGTAGGAGGGGAGGACCGATGTATCCATTTCAAAAAATCTGAAAAAATGGAGGGTTGCCATACAGCGCTTCCTATATTCGGTATGTTTATGACTAAAGTTTACAGTGATCCTGAAACTAAAATAACTAAAGGAAAATTTCCTAAAGAAATATCTGCCATCGGCAAAAAATATTATTGCCCCACTGCCTGGGATAAGAAAGACACAACCGAAGAAGAAAATACTGAGGAAAATATTTCTCCTGATGTTAATAATTCTTCTGATAAATCCCTCAATAAATAGATTCAATACAATACATATTCGAATAAAAAGATTTAACGATAAATTAATATGAATATTTTATTTTCATATTATTAATAATGTATTTTTATACAATAAATATTACTGCTATGAAAAACATATTAATTCCTACAGATTTGACTGATTGCACTGAAGATGCTATAAAATATGCAATTAAGTTTTTAGTAAAAAGTAATTCAAAATTATTTTTTTACCATTTATCTGAAAATATGAAACCGGAGGATATCGGTTATATGAAAGATTTTATTCAACGTATTTTTTCAGAAATCAATATTGACATAAATAAGATACAGACTGAATACATTTCGGAAAAAGCCGATTTCTCTAATGAACATATAAAAAAAATAATTAAAAAACATTCTATTGATTTAGTTATTATATGTTCGCACCACGATGCTTTTCATACCACTTTTTTCGGAAGCCTTTTATCAGATATGATCAATGAATCAAGTTGTCCTGTTTTATCAATACCTCATAATTATAATTCATTTAAAATGGATCGCATCGGTTTTGCTTCGGAGTTATTCGATTTGAAGAAACGCATAAAAGCTATAATTCCATTTGCTAAATTATTCAATGCAACTATTGAGGTTTTTCATGTTTACCCTGTTTATCCGCAAGTGGTAGATATAGAAAAATTTAATACAAAAAAAGTGTTAGATAAAATAAAATTGGAGAATGATTATGATAAAATAAATTTTCATTTTGTTAAAACTAATATAGATAATGAACCTGTTAAGGGAATACGGAAATATATAAATACGAATAAACCCGATCTTTTAGTTATGTCGCATAAACCAAGAGGTTTGTTTGATAAATTAGCGTTTGATAGCGGAGCAACAGTATCGGTTGTTAAGACAAGCCCTGTGCCGATTTTGGCATTTAATAAAAACTCCTCTTCAAAAATGATGTCATGTTGAATTAACAATTAAGTTCCGGATAGATTTGCTTTAGGTATGGGCAATCAACTTTTAATTTTATAAAAATGTTTTTTTATTTAAGTTCCTAAATTTTTTAATGCTTCATAAACAAGAATGGCAGGCCAGACAATAGCTTTTACAAACCCCAGAACACCCATCCAAAAACTTGTAGCCTGTGAAATAAAATAAACTGCCGCTCCTATAAAACCCAGACCATAAACGGCGCCCGAAGAAGCATGTCTGTTGATTTCTTTTTTCATTTTTTTCTCCTTTCTTTTAATGAGATTTATTTTTTATAATTCCAGAACTTTGGAAATAATAATGGAACTTTATTTTTATAATCAGTAAATTGTTCTCCAAATTTATTGAACAAATATAATTCTTCCTGTTTAATTAATATCCGAAAAAGTATATACATAACGAATGGAATTGATAACATGATCCATGATCCGAAAAGTAAAATAATTCCGGGAACAATAAATATTATCCAAGCGGAATATAGCGGATGACGGCAAATAGAATAGGCGCCTTTGGTACACAAAAAATCATTATTATATGCTTTAATTAATTTCAAAATCGAAATAAAAAGGAAAAGTATTCCGAAAATTAATAATGACATTCCAAAAATATTCAAAAAAGTTTTAGAAGATGCATTAAAT
>CAINEZ010000672.1 GCA_903847905.1 uncultured Bacteroidota bacterium | reverse complement strand
TCGTTTCATTGATTTAGATTTTTGGTTTATCAAAGAAACTAATACTTGTCATTGGTGCTACATGCGCCATTGACAAGTAATTCACAGGCAGTTGTTTATTTCATTTTGTACAGTAGTTTAGTCATATATATAAGGTGCTATTTCCGACCTTTGAACTCTTCCAATATACTGTATTAATTTACCCTCAAATGAGAACGGATAAACAAGAAAAAGACATTCAATGCTATCAAGGTCTGTGCCTTCACCAAAGTATTGACCGGTTGTAATAAGAACTTGAAAATTTCTTTCTTTCAGAATCTTCCATTTTGAATTTCTGCTGTTTTCGGAATCTTCACCGCTTAGTGTTACTGTTTCGTAAGATTGCTTCAAATACTGATTAAGTGCATCAATATGTTCTTTTCGCTCGGTTATAATAACAACTCTTTTACCTGCTTTAAGCTCAATTGTAATATCATCAAGAATTAACTTATTTCTTGCAGAATCATGAACCAATATTTTTGATAATGTTTCGAATTTATCTGTTCTGGAATTGAAAGGGACAGATAGATTAGTATTTCGTACGATAATAGTGGCTTTCTTATTCCCGATAACTTCTTGTGGTTTTATTTCAGAAATCACATCACCAAGATGAATAAAAATAAGCTTTCCTTCATTATACTTACGAAAAGGTGTTGCAGTTAAACCATAAAGATAAAAGGTGTTAAGTTTTGCTATTGTATTTCTATATGATTCCGCAGGTATATGATGGCACTCATCAACGATAATTGTCCCGAAAGTCTTATGTAAATTACTTGTTTCAGACTTTTCAAGCTCTTTCCTTAAACTCTGAATCAAAGCAACAGTAATTTTTTCTCCAATTTTAGTTTTCCCTTGTCCAATTTTTCCAATCTCATTTTTTGGAATACCTAAAAACGTTTGTATTCTTTCAATCCACTGGTAAGCCAATTGTTTTCGGTGAACAATAATTAAAGCGGGTTGTTGTTTTTCTGCTATAATCTTTAACCCGATAATCGTTTTTCCCGAACCCGGCGGAGCTACAATAACTCCGATATTCTTCTTTGAGGCAGCTTTCAATGCGGGTTTTTGATGATCTTTTAAATTAACATTACACGAAAATAAAATATTATTGAGTTTCTTTCTTTCATCAATAAAATCATTTTCTATCTTGTTATCCCGGCAATAACGAAGTAATCGCCCTATTACACCTCTTGGAATGATAATGTCTTTTTCTGTTTCTTCTATGAATTTAAAATACCGTTCAGTTCCAAATGTATTCTTTCCGATATTTTTTTTGATAATATATTCCGTGTTGAAAAAATTAAGTTCTTCTTTCAGATAATTTATTAATTGCAGAGGAATGCCGTTTCTGTTAATATGTACACTGTTGTTAAGTTTTATTATAAGTTTTTCAGAAAAATTTTGTTTATCAAAAATTTGATTTGAAGTTATTTCTTTTGAAATAGCACATTTATTAAATAACTTATTGAGTTCTGAAACAGAAATTTTACGAATCGTCTTAAGAAATTCCCATTGATCATTATAAGGTTGTAATGTTTCTGCATCAATAAAACAACAATTGCCTTTTTCTAAAGCATCTTTATTCAGTGGTAAAGCAATAAGGTTTCCAAATCCTTTTCCTGATAGAGTATCTTGATTAGGAAAAAGTCTGTCAAAACTGGAGGATTTATCAAACAAAGAAAATATTCCTGTTTCTTCAAGCAATGTTTTTATAATTTTTCTGCTTTTTGCAGCAAGATAAACTTGCTCAAAAAATACCCAAATATGACCGCCTTTACCTGAGCGTGAACGTTCAAGGTATGCAGGAATGTTATTATTCTTACATGCTTCAAGAAATATTCTGCATTCATCAATCCACTTTTCGCCATCAAAATCCGCTGCAATAAACCACGAGGTATTATCTTTTAATAATGGGTAAATCCCAATAAACTGTTCTCCATTTAGGTGTTTAATAATTTGTTCATCTGTTAATGAAGTATAGCTTTTTTCAGAATAGTTTTGAAAATTTCCGCCTTTTATTCTGTGTAATTTGTAGTGATATGGATCGTATTGATATGTCGGTGAATATCCATTTTTACCTGCTTTTTCCCATCGAAGAGCAAAAACATCTTTACGACAATTGAAAAGAGAAGAAAAAAGATTTATCTTGTTTGCCTCATTCATTATAAATTTTTTCCTTTGCACTATATTTCTCCAACGAATGGTTGGAGTTTTAAAATCTAAAATTCAAAATAGAATTCTTACAAAGGTAAAATTACAAATTCGTTTTACATAAAATTTTTCAATACTTTTGACACCGGATATTTTTTATAATATCCCTTATTTCAATGAAAGAAAACCAAAACATCGAATTTAAATCATCATGGCACGATGATTACCTGAAGTGGATTTGCGGATTTGCAAATGCACAGGGCGGGACTATTTTTATTGGAAAAGATGATAATGGTAAAGTTGTGGGTATAGATAATGCTGAAAGACTATTAGAAGAAATACCCAATAAAGTTCGGGATTTACTTGGAATAATGGTTGATGTGAACCTGCTGAAAGAGAAAAAAAATAAATATCTTGAGATTATTGTTGAACCATATCCATACCCTGTAAATTATAAAGGGCAGTATTTTTACAGAACTGGCAGCACCAAGCAGGAATTAAAAGGTAATGCTCTGAATAAATTTATACTTCAAAAAGCAGGTAAACATTGGGATAGTATTGCGCTGCCCAATTTACATTTTAAAGATTTGGATAAATCAGCTTTTGATCTTTTCAGAAAAAAAGCACGAAATTCAAAACGGATTGATGAAGATGTCCTGAATGAAAGAAACGAATTGCTTTTAAACAACCTGCGTCTATATGAAAATAACCAACTCAAAAGAGCAGCAGCATTGCTTTTTCATTCTGACCCTGAAAAGTTTTTTACAGGAGCATATATAAAAATCGGATTTTTTGAAAGCGATGCAGAAATAATGTATCAGGATGAAGTTCATGGAAACCTTTTTACACAGGTTGACAAAACAATAGATATACTGCATACCAAATATATGAAAGCTTTAATCAGCTATGAAGGAATTACAAGAGTTGAAACTTATCCTATTCCTGAAAGTGCATTACGTGAGGCTTTGATAAATGCAGTAGTCCATAAAGATTACAGTGGCGGGATACCTATTCAGATAAAAGTGTATGATGATAAGATTAATATATGGAATGATGGTCAGCTACCATTCAACTGGTCTTTAGAAAAACTCCTCTCTGACCATCAATCTACGCCATATAATCCTGATATTGCAAATACTTTTTTCAGGGCAGGCATGATAGAGGCTTGGGGCAGGGGCATTACAAAAATTATTGAAAATTGTAAAGCGTCCGGATTACCAGTTCCCATTTTTAGAACAGATTTGGGAGGTTTACAAATTAAATTTCTTTTCAAAGAAAAAAGTTCGGGAAAAAGTTCGGGGAAAAGTTCGGGGAAAAGTTCGGGGAAAAGTTCGGGGAAAATTTTAGAATTACTGACTCAAAATAATGAAATAACAATTCCTGAAATTGCTGAAATTATTGGTATTACGGAAAGAGCTATTGAAAAGCAAATGGCAAAGTTTAAAAAGGATGGCATTATAAAACGAATTGGCTCTAATAAAAGCGGGAAATGGGAAATTATAAAAAAGTAGGGTGTAAATATCGGTTTTATAAGAAATTTTCAGAGTGCGGAAAGGTGCGGAAAAAAGGTGCGAAAATGTCGCAAAATGCATAGAAATGCAGGGTTCTAAATCGCTAAGTATCAGTAAATCAATAGTGGTGGTCAGGACTTAAAATCCTGTTGCCATTGTGGCAGTGCGGGTTCGATTCCCGCCCCGGGTACTGAGCAGAGGCTATCTCAAAAACGAGATAGCCTTTTTGCATATTGAATGGTCGGGCAGGCCCGCCCCGCGTACAAGGCCGAAACTTTAGAATAACAAGAAGTTCGGCTT
>CAINEZ010000671.1 GCA_903847905.1 uncultured Bacteroidota bacterium | reverse complement strand
TGCCTATTGTCTATTATTATCTGTGATAATTTATCCAGCAGAATTGTTAAGGATTTTTGAGGGTTCAATAAAAAAGATAGCATCTAAAATTTGGGCGGATTTTTATGAAATACCCGTGTTGACTTAATCAGCAGACCCTATATAGTTATCAGGGCTTAACATTCTACCCAATACAGGATCGTAGATTCTACCGTTCATATTTATAAGCCCAAATTTATCAAGATGTTCATGCCCTGTGTAGCCACTGGTAAGTAGCGTGGGAGTTGGAACATCAGTATAAGTCCAGTTATGAGGGTTTCTTCTGCGCCCCCAAGTATCATAGCTGTATTCTTCGGCAATTTCACCATCTATTTTCAATATTTCAAAGAACTTCTTTATTGAAAAAGTGATAATCCAAACATTACCTTTATTGATATCCTTCAAGTTTACCTAATAATATTGCAACAAAAAGGACAAGAGCAAATGATAATATAATGTACAGCCATAATAAAACTGTATTCATTCTTCTCTTTTTTGGTGTTTCTTTTTTTAGTTCTTTTATTAAAGTCAAGTATTTAGCTTTTTGGATAAATAAAAAGTAATTTAATACAAAAAGACCTAACATTAATATTATTATTTCTTTTTTGGGCAGATCATTTTTTGAAAAAATATTCAATCCCAAAAACTGTATTAAAATTCCTAATAAACTAAGATTAAGAAACATCATAAAAGACACTCCAAGCAAGGCATTCCATTGTGGCATGTCGGATTCACCCCATGTTTTAAGGTTCCATGAGTAAAGTCTGTAATACAAATATTTATATAATTTTATCATGGGTACCGGTAAATAATTGGAGGTGGAAAATAAGTATTATCCTGTGCACAAGGATTTTTAGGCATATATGGGGCCAAATGATCTGGTGTGGAAAATACACCCGTTGCATCACATATAAAATATACGCTGCCAATTATCCAACCAGGAGGTCCTCCAAAAGTTGCTATGGCTCCCATTGTAATATCTATTCCTGATTTGGCAACACCAGTATAATTACCTTGTATAGCAGCATCAATGCCTTTATATATTGAAATTCCAGTTCCGACAACAAAAAGACCTCTGCTTGCTATCTTTCCAATCGCAGCTAATTCCGAAGTAGTTACATATTGGTTGCCTTGCCAACCATTTAAGTATAACATAAAGTTATTTCCTATTGTTGTTGTTGTTCCTGAAAAATGCTCTACTGCTCCTGTTAAAACACTAGCTCCGCCAATCCACTTATTGAAGGAATCTGTCCAATTATTACCTTCACCCATCGAAATTGTTTTATGGTGATGTTCATAAGTATTAAGTAATTGAACGTTTGTACTATTTATAGAATTATAATATGCAGTATAAACAATATCCTCTAATGTTGGCTTTTCCATTGTGCCCCATTCAATCTCAATGTCCCCTTTATTATCAACACTAACTCCCACACCAGAAAATTGCCCTCCTCCCAAATAAGTGAACTGCCCGTCTTCTCCTCCACCACCTGCATTACCTCCATCGCCGCCGCCACCACCATCGTATATGCCAAAAGGATTATTATTTACAAATATCATTTGACAGTCAAGCCCTGTCATATTTTGAAACCAATGATTGTCTTCCATTTGAAGGTTGTAATTTAGCTGTTGTGCTAAATTATTACAGCCATAACCATAAGTACTATTTCCGCTTGGGTCAACATATTTCAATGGGTTGCTTAAACAATAACTATAACGGTTGTAAAACTGTGTTGCACCTGCATTTTGTATATAG
>CAINEZ010000670.1 GCA_903847905.1 uncultured Bacteroidota bacterium | reverse complement strand
GTCATCAGACCCATAAATTCTTTTTCAGCATCGGCACGGTTAAAAACTACTTCAGCTGCAGTTTGTCCGTGTATAGCATAATGAATTTTGTTTTGTACTTTCTTGAAAAATGCGATAGAAACTTCAGCTTTAGGATCGTAATCAATACTTGTAGAATAAATATCTAACATCTGACGGTAAAATACTTTTTCTGATGCTCTAATATCGCGTATGCGTTGCAATAATTCTTTCCAATAGCCACCACCGCCTAAATTTTTCAAACGTTCATCATCCATTGCAAAACCTTTCCGAATATACTCGTTAAGTCGTTTAGTTGCCCATTGTCGAAACTGTGTCCCACGCATGGATTTCACTCGATATCCTACGGAAATTATAACGTCTAAATTATAGTAATTTGGTGCTTTCTGCTGAAATTCGGAATTTCCGAATTTCTGTAAACATACAGTCTCATCAAGCTCTCCTTCGGTAAAAACATTTTGTATATGCTCATTAATTGTAGATTTTGCTTTACCAAAAAGCAACGCCATTTGGTCTTGCGTCAGCCATACTGTTTCATCTTCAAAACGGACATCCACCGAAATTTTTTCATCTTCGGTTTTAAATAAAATAAAATCTGAATGGTTTTCTTTCATAATAATTTATATTGTAAGCAATTTTTTTAATATTTTCTTCTTTCTGCCTTGGCTTTGCAAACTCTTTGATAAAGCTTAGGTTGAAGTATTGGCTCGTGCTGTTTTTAAATGCGCTTGCAAATTGCATTGGTTGAGATTTGAGACGCAATTATGACGCAATCACTTTAACTTAAAAAACGATCCCGCTACTTTACTTCCCGAATTTTCAAAAATACCTTTCTCAGTTAATTCTGCTAAATCCCGTGATGCAGTCTCACGGGATACAGCAAATAATTCCTGATATACTTTAGTTAATGTCATTTTTGTGTTTTTTTAAAAACATAATGCTATCGACGTTTCAGCTGCTGCTTATCTGTGGCGATTTTACCTACTGTCGTTTCCATAAAATACAGCCGTTTAATTTATTACTTCCCATTCCTGCGAACCACTGAACCGCCAATGAAAGCAAAAGCCTGTTATGGGCTGGGCGATTATTCTTTTATAAATTTCTCTGTCGTAATTTCGTTGTCAGTCTTAGCGGTTATTATATAAACTCCAGAATGATAAATTTCCTAAATCAAGTGTCATTTCTTTATCATCGTTATTGATTACTTTATTGATTTGTCTGTGGAAATTTTAAATTTTTACTAGGGCTTTTCCATAGAAACTCCATTCTTTGAATATATATCCCTCTAAATTTTCTTTATTTTTATTATATCAGAAACAGTCATAATTGGTTTAGAAATACAATTTGGATCTGAACCTACTTGAATTAAATTTGCAGTTGCTGCCTCATCAACTTCGAAACGAGCTATTAAACGTAGCCCTACACCTGCACGAACAAGAGATAATGCAACTTTTTGTGCATCTTCTGTTGTTACTTTATAACCGACCCAGAGTGCATTTGTGGCATAATCATTTACAGGAGGTTCTATGAGGGGATTAAATCCAAGATTTCTCAATACCTGGGCGACAATATCGGCATCTATATCTTTACGAAAATACTGAACAGTTATTCCCTTGTTAGTTATTGATGTAGTTTGTAATTCCCTTAAAACTCCGTCTGCCTTAACACTTCGATCAATATCTGTAATAGTCATTTTTGATTTATTAAAACCAAAGCCACGAATTAGAGTATCAAGTTGAGATACCAAATGGCGATTTGATGAATCTATGAGATAATATGATTTTTCTAATTTGCTGCGGGCATTATTTTGTTCAATCAATTCAGTTTGATGTTCCTTTTTCGATTGTAAACTTGAATAAATTGCAGCGCAAGCACTACATACTATTAATAATAATAATATTAATAGTATTGGTTTCTTTGAATGTTTT
>CAINEZ010000669.1 GCA_903847905.1 uncultured Bacteroidota bacterium | reverse complement strand
TAACAAAATAAAAAAAATATTTTTTTTTACAGTTTTGATTAACAATAATTCTGTAATTTTTATTTCACGTAAAGTCGTAAAGCATTGATTTTAATGAAAACTTCAATAATCAATTTTTTATAAACATTGATAATTATAGATTTGAAATTTTATCGAATTATTATTAATTAACACTTCGGTAATTTTTTGTTTCACGCAAAGTCGCAAAGCCTTGATATTGTTGAAAATTTAAAATAATCATCATTTTGCGAAAAACTTGATATTTCAGGGTTTTAAAATTATTACCGAACTATTGATTAATCAATATAAAAATTTAATAAAAAAAGCTAATAATGAAAAGAGAATACACATTATTAGCTTTGAAAAAGATTGTTGAAATAAAAAATTATTAAGCCTAAATATTAACTTTATTGCCTATTCCGGCTTTTACAGCTTTATCGAAAATTAATTTTGCAGTAGCAACATCCTGAATAGCGAGCCCGTTTGATTTGAATAAAGTTATTTCATTTTCATTTATTCTTCCTTTTTTCTTTCCGGTAATAATTTCCCCCAGTTCAGCATAAAAATGCGATTCCTGTATAGCACCTTCTTTCAAAGGAATCATAATATCACCGGCTTCACTGAAACATGCAATTTTTGAATCGCCGACAAATTTAGATCTTTTAATAATTTCAGTATCTAACTCGCGGGCATTGGGAGTGTGGCTGCCTATGGCGTTTATATGAGTACCGGGTTTTACTTTTGTTCCGTCGAATATTGGTGTTGACGAAGATGTTGCAGTACAGATAATGTCTGCATCCAATAATAACTCAGGATTTTTTGCTTTTATTATTTCTATTTTGAGTTTTTTACTCATTTCTTCAACAAAAGTATTCATTGCATTTTCGGATATATCATATACTAATGCTTTGGAAATATTTGTCGCTTCTGCAACTCCCCACAATTGCATTTTTGCCTGAACGCCTGAACCAAAAATACCAACAACCTGATTTTTTTCTTTACGGGCAAGGTATTTTGTTGCAACTCCGCTTACAGCGCCAGTTCTCACTGCCGTTAAATAACCTCCGTCCATAATACATATTACATCACCGGTTTCAGGGTCCTGTAATAAAACTTTTCCAATAGTAGTTGGAAGATTATGTTTGGAAGGATTATTTTTATAAACAGTAACCACTTTGCAGGCGAGCGCTCCCATTTCTTTAAGATAAGCAGGCATATATAATGCCAAGCCATCAGGAGGTGTAATACCTATGCGAAGAGGCAATACAGCAGTATTGTTGGCAAGTTCTGCAAAAGCATGTTCAACAGCATCCATGCAATCTTTCATGTTCAGCACGGATATTACGTTTTCACGGTTAAGTATTAATGTCATAAAAAATATTTTTTAATTATTTACTGATGTCTGCATTTTTATATTTGTTTGTTAGTGTCACTCAGAGCAGGACATAGAAAAGATTTGTGTGATAGCGTCCTTCGACAAGGCTTCGATAAACTCAGCCTGACATTACTCAGGATGACAGGACAGCTCTGCCTGACCCCTAAATCCAGTATTATTTTATTTCTTCAAATCTTGCTTGGAAAAAACGAAGCATTGCCGGTTCATAAACAAACCTGAGACCTTTTATTGTTTCGCGTTTTTTATACATATCAATAATGCAATCAGCAATAAAATCCATGTGAGCATTAGTGTATGCCCTGCGAGGTAGTGTAAGACGCACAAGCTCCAGTTTAGGTCTGCAATTTTTCCCGTCATGACCTCTTCCTTTTGATACATTTCCTCTTTCCATAGCTCTTACTCCCGATTCAACGTATAGGGCTGCACAAAGAGCCTGTGAAGGAAATTCATCCTGATCAAGATGAGGTAAAAATCTTTTTGCATCTAAAAATACAGCATGGGAACCAACAGGTTCAACAATAGGAACACCGGCTTTTAATAATTTATTTCCAAGGTACTGGGTTTGTTCAACACGTGATTTGATATAATTTTCATCAACCATTTCCCTTATACCCTGAGCCAGAACAGCTAAATCTCCTGCTGAAAGTCCGCCATTAGTAATAGAGCCTTCATATTTTCTAAGCATATCAAGAGCATCTTTATAAAATTTTTCATCATCTTTAATCGCAAGAAAACCGCCGATGTTAACGAGATAATCCTTTTTAGCTGAGCAAGTACAACCATGTCCGTAGCTGAACAATTCACGGGTAATATCTTTTATTGAAGTATTTTTATATCGTTCATCATGTTTCCTTATGAAATAAGCATTTTCAACAGCTCTTGTTGCATCCCACATAACAGGGATATTATATTTTTCGCAATATTCATAAACTTCTTTTGCATTATCCATAGATACAGGCTGACCTCCTGCCATATTTACGCTAAATTCAAAGCTTATGTATGGAATAGATTTGCTTCCGTGTTTTTGAACAATCGCATCAATTTTTCTTATATCAATATTTCCTTTCCATCTTTCTTTACTCACAGCTTCATGAGCCAGGTCAAAAATTACATCAACAAAAGTTCCTCCTGCCTTCTCCTGGTGTTCTTTTGTGGTAGTAAAATACATATTTCCGGGAACGAATCCGTCTTTAATTAAACATTGCGACATTATATGTTCCGCAGCTCTTCCCTGATGTGTGGGAATAATATATTTATATCCTGTTATTTCCTGTAATTCTTTTATAAGCTCGTCGCAGTTAACTGATGAAGCTTGTGTTTCGGTGCTGTTCATATAACTTGCCCATTGTGTTGTACTCTGAGCGCAAGTCCCTGAATCAGTAAGTAAATCAATATTTACATGTTTTGATAAAAGCAGGAATGTATTATAACCGGCTTCTTTCATGTGTTGTAAACGTTCTTCGCGCGAGCAAAAACCTACGTATTCAAAATGCTGTATGGTATAAGGCTCACAGGTAAAATGGAAATCTTTTAAAACAGGTCTTCTCCATTTAAAAATAGCTTCATCAGACCAGGATGGTTTGTTACAAAGGTTTAATTCTGTAATGAGATCTCTTTCCTGATATAATTCATTAATAGCATCGGCAATTTGCGATATCTGATCATTTGTAAAAGCTAAACGCGGTATTTGTAAAGGAAGAATAGTTGTATCGTTAAAACGGTTTTCCAGAAAAGTTCTGATACCCGATTTTAAATAAAGAGCAGCAGCAAGTGTGTTTGCGGGATATTTTTTACATTGAGGAAGAAATTCGGATGCTTTAATATATACACCGTTAGCGCCTATATGTAAAGGAATATTTTTTAACTGGGAAGCTAATTTTTTTACTTGCTGGTTTATCCATAAAGCCTGTTCTTCTTTTCCCATTTCATCTATGCCTCTTGCAAAAACTTCAATTGTTCTTCCAGCCATGCCTCCGTATGTATGCAAGCCTTCGTAAACAACAACTTCATTCATATATTTATCGAATACTTCATAAATATTGGTTGCAATAAGCCCGCCTGTATTGCTTCTCGGATCCTGACCTGCATCAAGAATAATAACATGAGCAGCAGAAGCTGTTTCTTTAATTATTTCCGCAAGATTTTTCTTAGCATAAGCTGCAACATTTTCACTGACATAAAGTGAATTTGAAATAATATTCGAAATATTTACTACAAGGATTGTTTTATGTTTTTCAGCTATATCCCTAACTGCTTTTATATTTTCGAGTGATACCGGCTGAAAACCGTTGCTGTGTAATTCGATGTAAATAAACGGAGTTTTTTTACCTTCTGATAATTTCTTTTCTAACGATTGTGTATCTATATTTCCGGTAAATACAGCATCTTTCTGGTTAGTACAAATTTCAACATTTGCCTTTTTATCTTTAATCAATTCTTCCGGTTTCGGAGAGTTTGAAAAGATAACATCACCTTCATTAACCATTGTTGCAACAATAAGTTTATGAGAGCCTTTGATATTATGAGTAGGGCAAACATTTTTTTGTCCGAATACTTTATTTACAACATTTACAAGGTATTCAAAATTACGGCTGCCGGCATAAGTCTCATCACCTATATATAATCCTGAATATTGTTCCTGGCTTACAGCGCTGGTACCCTGGCTGGTCATATCAAAAATTACATTATTCGACCTAATATTAAATGTATTGTAATCAGCCTGCTGCAATGCATTTATCCTGTCAAGAAGAGAAATGAAATTTACATTTCTAATGGTTTTAATTTTATGAGGTTCTGCTATCATTTGAAAAAGATTTTATATAATATAATTAGTAGTAAAATGTGATTTAGTTAGAATATTTAATAAATGAAGTTTTGCAAAATAATATATATTTAAAATATAAAACAATAAATTTAAAAATAAAAAATATCAGGAATTTAAAGAGTGATGTTCATTGAATTTTTTCAGCCTGTATTCTAAATCTTTAAATTGTTCCCTTTGAACAAGGGAAACACAAGCTCTTAAGCCTTCCAATCTTTCACTTCCTGTAATTGACAATGATATTGCGCTTATACCATAATAAAGCAATTCCTCAAGCAATTTTTCTCCTGTTAATCCGGGATATGAAAAAGTAAAATAGAAACCATCAGCTATGGGCTTGTCAATATCCTTATCGTAAACTATTTTAAAACCGTTATCAGTAAACAGTTTCTTCATAATTTTCGCTTTCCCTGCATATTCCATTATATCACTCCTGTAATTATAAGTCCCGTCATTAACGGCTTTCAGCAGAGCAGTTAAACCATATTGCGGTGAATGAGCCGTTCCTGCTGTTATATTATATAATGTCCCGAAAATCATTACCCTGCCAAAAATGTCGGAATTATAATACTTTTTAAGGTTTTCAAATTTTGAATTAAATAATTTATCCGAAATAATCATCATTGAAATTCGTTGTCCTGCATAGCTAAAAATTTTTGATCCGGAAATCAGTAAAATATAATTATCCATGTAATTAGCTATGGTTGGCTGATAAGGCGGTTTACCGGGTATAGAATAATCCTTCCTGAAATCCATACCAAAATAAGCGCTGTCTTCAATAACTACAACATTATATTTTACAGCTAATTCGGCAATAACTTTCAATTCTTCTTCTGTCAGGCAAATCCACGAAGGGTTATTAGGGTTACAATATAAAAGAGAAAAAACATTTCCTTTTTTTAAATGCGATTCTAATTTATCACGTAGTTTATTACCGCGATAGTTGTAAATATCAAAGTGGTCAATTTTTATTCCAAGAGATTTTATCATTTGTTTCTGAAGCGGAAATCCTGGATCAATAAATAAAAAAGTATCTTTACTTTCATCAAGTTTACTAAGCGTAAAAAAAGAAGCGAAACTGCCCAATGTCGCTCCTACTGTGGGGATACAACTGTTTTTATCAACATCAATATTAAGGAAAAGTTTGCAAAATCGTTGCATTTCTTTTTTTAATTCAGGTAAACCTTCTATGTCAACATAGGTATTCGACACACCTTTTTTTAATGACTCTATTTCGGCATTAACAGCAAATTCAGGCGTTGGTAATCCTGGTATTCCCATTTCCATCCGTACAAATTTTTCGCCTGTTTCCTGTTCAATTTGATTTACAAGTTTTAAAAGTTCGCGGATTGAAACATTGCCAATACTTGGGTAATTGCCTTCCTGTATTTTTCTTTTTACTACTTCGTAATTTATAGGAGTATCTTTCATAATTAGTAAAAAAATTAAATATTAAAACTATTTTGAATTCGGTTTTAAAATTAAACTTTTTTTATTTACTCTGAAGAAAAAGCAGAATTTTTTTTCTGCCCTTTATGTTTATGCTGGACACAGAAAATGAAAGTTCAAGCGCTAAACCAAGAAAGGCTGTAAAAAAGGAAGGTTTAAAAATTAATTAAATTTTCTTGAATCAGCAATGCAAAGCCTGTTTTGATATATCCATATTTTAAGTTTCAGGTTTTTGGTAAGCGTAAAAAGCCATTCTTTGCCGTTGTTCGGTTCTCCGTATTTTAACCTGAATGCGGCTTTCGCATCATATTCAGGAACATATTCTATAATAATTTCATACAATTTTTTATCTTTTGCAAACTGATATTGCATAAGAGAAATACTGTCTCCGGAATATTCTTCTTTTGCAATTGTTACAATGTTTCCTTCAATAACAGATAAGTTTTTGATGCCCCTTGCTTCTTTAAAATCATTGAACGGCATACCAATATAGAGGTTTGACACGACATCCGGAATAAAACTCTTTTGAGACTTTTTTAGTTTTTCAGTTTGTGAACAGGAAAAAAGAAATGCTGAGGCAAATAAAAAAATCAGAAAATAAAATTGTTTAAGATTCATATAATATAATAATACTTCGGTAATTTTCTATTTCACGCTAAGTCGCAAACCTGCCTGACCGGTAGGCGGGGACGCAAAGCCTTGATATTGTTGAAAGTTTAAAATAATCATCATTTTGCGAAACACTTGATATTTCAGGGTTTTAAAATTATTACCGAACCATTGATATAAATGATATTTCAAAATTATTCTTTTATTATTCTCACTTCGGTTCTCCTGTTTTTCGCTTTGCCTTCGTCTGTTGAATTATCCGCAACCGGTTCTGTGTCGCCGTAACCTTTTGCTGTAACACGTTCTGCCGAGATGCCTTTCCTGATAAGATAATTTCTTACAGCATCGGCGCGGTCTTGCGACAGTTTCATGTTTATCTCTGTAGTTCCTGTATTATCGGTATGTCCGGAAATTTCAATAACAAGAGATGGTTTTAATTTCATTACTTCAAACAGATCATTTAACGCTTTGTAAGATGAAGGCTTTAATGTGGACAATCCTGTATCAAAAAAAACATTATCGAGTGTGTATGTTTTAGGTGGTTCTATCTGGATAGTAAGTTCCGAAGTAAATTTGCCGGGTTTGTCGGGAACTTCAAACTTGCTGTAATCAGTGCTGTCGGTAAAATCCTTGTATTTGATATTGTATGTATCGCCTTTAGGAATCAGAATTGTAAATTTCCCTTTGGCGTTTGTAGTATCTGTATATGTTTTTTACCTTTTACACTTTCAAAAAATATTATTTCACTTGCCCGTGGTACATTTTGAAAATTGGTAACTGTAACATTTACCAATACTTCTTTTTCCGTTGCCTGAAGCTTTTGTATAGTTTGAGAATATGCAATAATATTGAAGAATAAGAAAAAAGTTAAAAGAAATAATTTAGATGTTTTCATGAATAATTTT
>CAINEZ010000668.1 GCA_903847905.1 uncultured Bacteroidota bacterium | reverse complement strand
TTGCGGGCAGGCATTTTAAAAAAATGAAATCCCGATTTATCGGGGATACCAAAGCATAGTGGATTAAATTATAACAAGTAATGGTATAACTGGCAATGAGAAGAGGTAAAGTTTTGAAAGTATTGGCAATACTGGTTACAATCAACTTAATTAGTTGTTCCTTAATAACTCAGTTTTTTTAATCGATTAAAAAATATATGCTCCAAAAAGCTGAGCCAAAAATTATATTCTTGTTTCAGATCCCTTAGGATTCTCTTAAAATTGAATGCTGCACAGGCTAATACAGAATTAATTACGTCTCCCTGGTGCCCTTTCAGGTAATTTCTTAACATCCCAAAGTCATGTTTTACATGTGATATTATTGGTTCTATTGCAGCTCTTCTTCGGAACTTCTTTTTCTCTTTTTGTTTTTGATAACCGACTAATGTTTGCTTTTTGGGATAAAATATTAAAGTATCATTTACTATTTTCTTACCTTGATAACCCCGATCCACAGTGGCAGTTTTTGGAAAACTACCATTTACCATTTTAAAGTTTTTAAAGCTTGCTGAAAGTGTTTCTCCATCATTTGGGTTCCCTTTGAAAGTGGCTACTGCTAAAACGACATTCTTGTTTTTGCTTACTACAAGAGATATTTTTGAACCAAACTCATATTTTTTATGTGCTTTCCCTTTAGCTATACAAGCTGTTTCTGGCTCATGCAAACTATAAATCTTTTCTTTGTCGTTGATCTGCTGGTTGACTGCCTTTTTATAAATATCAAGTCGTTGCTGATACACTGCCACCTTGTCTTCTGGTAGCTTTCGTTCAATTTCCCTAATCAATCTGTTGGCTATCGTCTTTAATTTTGCCTTTGCTTTTATAGCTATTTTCATTTGTTTTTTACTTCTTGAAAATCGCTGCTTTAACAAAAGTTCTTTTGTTGTTCGTTTATAGCTTTGCCTTAGGACGATACCCTCTGTTTCAGCTATCTCATTGCATTTACGTATTACTTTTACCCTGGTTTTAACATCTGTTGGGAAAGTAATGTTCTTCTCCTGAACAGTGGTATCAACTATTACGTCTTGCTTGTTTATTTTTCCATCCTGCAGGTCAATAGAAACCTTTAGTATCTTGTTAATTCCATCCTTTCCAATTCTATTTCTGAAATGGACCAAATCACTTGGATCGCAGGGTGCTTTCCATTGAAATTCACACTCCCCACTAAAATATTGAAAATAGGGGTTTTGGATCCATACCTCGATTACTGTTTCGTCACCAAGATTATTCAATTGCTTTAATATCAATAAACTAACCATCAACCGTACCGCCTTGGCTGGTCTTCCAGTATTTGAATATAAATCCTTAAATTCCTTTTCAAATTCACTCCATGGAATCCGATCAGCTAATAAAACCAATGGTTCCGATGGGTTAATTATTTGATTTAGTATCGGTCTGAAAATATTCAACTGGCTCTGATTTTTGTTTGTACCTTTCATTTATTCTGCAAGATTTTTAACAAATTTATTAATTCTCTTGCAATAATTTCATACTATTTATCAACATATGTTGTTAATAACCAATTACATAAACTGTTTTTAAGGATCGACTAAATAATTGTAACAAAAATTCAATAAAAGCTCCGTAAATCCTTCCAAACTTACGGGTTGGTTAAAGTTAGGAGTCTTAAAATTTAAAAGAACCGCCGACATTTATAATGGCTACGCCATAACCTAATTCAGCATTCACTCCAATTTTTTCATTTAAGAAATACCTGATACCAACAAAAACTCCGCCTAACACACCACTACCCTCAGGTGTAACAGTAGAACCGGAAAATCCATGGTATTTTGCTGATACTATTTTGGCTCCAATAATTACACCTCCGTATGTATCTATGTTATCACTTTGGCCAGGAAACCAATGGTATGCGCCTCTTGCTCCCAAAAGAAAATAAGTGTATGTGTAATAAGTATTACTCTATTAAGCATGTTGTTATAGCTGAAATCATCAACTGTATCAGCAGATGTGCTTAATTCCTGTAAAACACTACAATTCATTATACAGCAAGTAATTTATACTTGTTAAGGGAATAATT
>CAINEZ010000667.1 GCA_903847905.1 uncultured Bacteroidota bacterium | reverse complement strand
ACTACCTTCTTTTTCTATTATTTCCTCCATTACTATTACCACTTCTAGGTCTCGAAGAATTAGAATATGATTTATCATGTGATATAACTGTTGAAGGTATAATTTCTCTTTTACCATATACCATACCTTTACATATCCAAACTTTTACACCAATTCTACCATATGTAGTATGAGCTTCAGCTGTTGCATAATCTATATCAGCTCTTAAAGTATGTAAAGGTATTCTGCCTTCTTTATATGTTTCACTTCTTGCCATTTCAGCTCCGGCAAGTCTTCCTGAAATTCCAACCTTAATACCTTCTGCTCCCATTCTAATGGTTGATGCAATTGCAGTCTTGATAGCTCTTCGGAAAGATATTCTACCTTCGATCTGTTTGGCAATAGTTGAAGCCACTATAACTGCATCTACTTCCGGTCTTTTTATTTCAGTAATGTTAATTTGAACTTCTTTACTGGTAAGCTTTTTTAATTCTTCTTTCAGCTTATCCACTTCCTGACCTCCTTTACCAATAATAATTCCTGGTCTTGCAGTGTTAATAGTAATTGTAACAAGCTTTAATGTACGTTCAATGATAATTTTCGAAATACCGGCTTTTGATAAACGAGCGTTGAGGTATTTTCTGATTTTATCATCTTCTATCAGTTTGGCTTCGTAATTTTTACCGCCATACCAGTTAGAATCCCATCCTTTAATGATTCCAAGCCTATTACCTATTGGATTTGTTTTTTGTCCCACTTTTTGAATAATTAGATATTACTTTTTTTTGTCTTTTTTAACTTTGGTTTCCTTTAATTCATCCTGATTAATAATATTTTCTGTTTCAACATTAGCAAGATTGCGGCTACTGAGAAATAGTGTTACGTGGTTTGAGCGTTTTTTTACACGATGTGCGCGACCTTGAGGTGCAGGTTGGATTCTTTTAAGAACTCTTCCACTATCAACATATATTTCTTTTACATAAAGGTTACTGTCTTCGATCCTTACACCTTCATTTTTATTCTGCCAGTTTGCGATAGCGGATAAAAGTAATTTTTCAACTTTTCCTGAAGCATCTTTAGAACTGTGTTTTAATATTTGTAAGGCACGGTCAACATCTACGTTTCTGACCAGGTCAGCTACGAGCCTCATTTTACGCGGAGAAGTAGGACAATTCACCAACTTAGCAAAATACTGCTGTTTTTTTGCTTCTTTTACTTCGTCTGCTTTATTACGTTTTCTGACTCCCATTTCTATAATATTTTACTTTTATTTGTTTTTACTTCCTGAATGTCCTCTAAAAATTCGTGTTGGTGCAAATTCGCCAAGTTTATGTCCAACCATGTTTTCAGTAACGTACACAGGAATAAACTTATTACCGTTATGCACAGCAATTGTTTGTCCCACAAAATCAGGGGAAATCATAGAACCCCTCGACCATGTTTTAATAACTATTTTCTTTTTAGAATCAATACTTGCCTGAACTTTTTTTTCAAGCTTATAATTGATATAAGGACCTTTTTTTAATGAACGACTCATAATAATCAGTTAATTATTTCTTTCTTTTTTCGACAATGTATTTACTTGATTGTTTCTTTGGTGCACGTGTCTTATAACCTTTTGCAGGTATTCCCCTTCTAGAGCGAGGGTGTCCGCCAGATGCTTTACCTTCTCCTCCACCCATCGGATGGTCAACAGGGTTCATAACAACGCCTCTTACTCTTGGTCTTCTGCCTTGCCATCTTGATCTGCCGGCTTTACCAGATTTTTCGAGGCTATGGTCGATATTAGAAACCATTCCTATTGTTGCTTTACATGTAACTAAAACCATTCTTGATTCACCTGAAGGCATTTTAAGAATAGCGTATTTTCCATCTCTTGATAAAAGTTGAGCATAAGAACCTGCACTCCTTGCAAAGTTTGCTCCCTGTTCAGGTCGGAGTTCAATATTATGAATGACTGTACCAAGGGGAATTTCGCTGATAAAAAGAGTATTGCCAATTTCGGGAGCAGCTCCTTTTCCAGATATGATTTTTTGCCCCACCTTTATACCGTGAGGAGCAATAATGTATCTTTTTTCACCGTCAGCATAGGAAACAAGCGCAATACGAGAAGTCCTATTGGGATCATACTCAATGGTTTTTACAGTAGCAGGAATATTATCTTTATCTCTTTTGAAATCAATGATACGATATTTCTGCTTATGACCGCCGCCCAAATATCTCATGGTCATTTTACCTGTATTATTCCTGCCGCCACTTTTCTTTATTGGAGCGAGGAGGCTTTTTTCAGGTTCTCTAGTAGTAATGTCTTTGTTATCACTAATTACCTTGAACCGCTGTCCAGCTGTTGTTGGTTTTAACTTCTTTAAGCCCATTTATTTAAATATTGCTATAAAAATCTATTGTTTGTCCTTTGTCAATTGTTACTATTGCTTTTTTGAAAGCGTCTGCTTTCCCGGAAACAAAACCTTTTTTTGTATAACGGGATTTGGATTTTCCGGCGTAACGGATAGTATTTACCGCTTCAACTGTAACACCGTACATTTCTTCCACAGCTTTTTTTATCTGGATTTTATTAGCATTTTTGTTAACCAGAAATCCATACTGATGTAACTTTTCGCTTATTCCTGTCATCTTTTCAGTGATAACCGGTTTTATTAAAACATCCATTTTATAAATTATTTAATAAAAACTATCTTCATTGTATTAATAAAATCTTTTGCTCTTAACTGAACAAAATAAATGCCGTCAGGAACTAACGATCCACTTTCATTTTTGCCATCCCAATACACAATCCCATTATTAGATAATCTATCAGGATTAAGAGTTTTGATTATTCTTCCGTTTAAATCCCGAATCTGAAGCGAATAATATTCTTGTCCATGTTTATTTAAATCGCATTTGATAGTGATATTAGAAGAAAATGGATTAGGATAAACCATCAGGTTATTATCAGGCGAGTTATTTTCGGAAACATTTGCTGGTCCATTAAATAAATATATTTTAGCATTAAGGAAGTCACTTGAAGTATATTTATTTCTATTTGATAAATTAATATAAAAATTTTCTTCATTTGGAAGACCAAAAAGAACATCAGCATTTGAATGATTTTGCAAAAGTGAATATGCATTGAACAAATTGTTTTGGGAAAACGACAAGTAATTAGAAGTATCACAAATAAAAAAATTAATTTTTCCGGAATCGATTTTTTCAGAATATACAAAATTGTCGGAAGAAAAATTATATTGCCAGTAGCCTCCGCCATATTTAGTATAATATGGAACATCATATTTTATTCCCAACGAATAATTACCTAGTTCTGTATTACTTATAGGATTAGCTTGTATTCCGGGCATTTTACCTCCAAGAGTAAGAGTTCTATAAATATGACCTCCTACTGTCATACCTGAATCGGAATAAAGTATCTCATACACATCTATTGCTGTGAGTGGGTCATGACCACTACTCCAGTCAGCTCGGAATCCATAATTAATACCTGTAGCGAGTTGTACTGTGAGCTCACCATTTTGATCTGTATGCCCCCAAGAACCTATGTAATATTCTGTTTGGCTATGTGGATCGGTATTGGGAGCTGCAAGGAATACCACTTCGGCTCCATCAATAGGATTAGAAAGGGTATCTTGAACCAAAACGGTTAAAGTACAGACAGGATTGTAATGTTCATTTACCATGTAGCGATAGCCATCAGACCGCCAAACAGTAATACAAGCTCTGTCTGCGCCTGTCCATGAAGGGGGGCTAAACCCGCAATTTGTTTGCCCATGGTCTCTTCCTACCTGATAGCAAGCCCATTTCGCGGAATCAGGCCAGTAAATTTCACACCATACATGGTCGCCAGGCCATGTGCAGACAGAAAGTGATGGTATTAATGCCGCTCTTGCGCCGGCATTTTGAAGATCCTGAATTTCTCCGCAATTACCATTGTGATCATGTAATATTAGATTTGGTTGTATTTGACGTGGGTCTATAGCCATAATAGGAATATTATGCCCAACCCATCTTCCAACAACTTCTGTGGCGAACATACTATCTGCAAATGGAATAGGGGTTGTGCCGTCAAAATTATTCCAATCATACTGATGCCCATCCCAAAAAACTTTTGTGTTAGCCAAAACATTTTTAAGAACAGGATATGCTGAATCAGCATTATTAAAAACATAAGTACGCCAGAACTCATTGTAAACCGTAGAATTCATAATGGGTGATTCATCTGAAAGAATAGGCATTACAACCCATTCATAATAAATTTCTTTGGGAATTTCACGCCACACGGTATCACCTACATTATCAATAATTCTGTATTTAGTTGTTGTGTACCAAGAACCGCTTGCCACACTTCCGTATTCTACTAAGTCAACATATTGAAGGACGGAATCATTTGCGTATATACCCCGAGCATTAAACAGAGGAAGATCTTTATTCATAGAACCCAGTGTTTGTGGTGAAAGATGTGCTATTTGATATGCTACTTCATCGCGATAAAGAGGAGGGGCAGCTATAATTTTGACCGCATACATGTTTTGTATTGCGGGAGCTAATCTTCTTAAATTGTCAGTTAAATCTTTTTGGATCCAAACAGGAGTGCTGTCAATAGCGGATAAAGCATCATTTGTAAGAACTACCGAGGAGGGTAATTTCTCAAAACTAAAATTACCCGGTTGGTAATTTAATTTTATTGAACAATCTTTACCGGCAGGGACAAATTCTTCTATTTTTATGGAATCTATTGCTGTACCTTTTATACCCTTAACACCATTGATACTATTTTTATTTGAATTCTTTGATGGTGGTTTTGTATTGCCTTTATATGGTACAACCGTGAATTTTACATTATCAGGAAAATCTCCAGTCATTCCTTTCATTTCATTTTTTTGTGAGAAGCCATCTGACACAAAAAAAGTAAAAAGTGCGATTCCTAAAATAATTTGTTTCATATTTTTAAATGTTTAAATTTATATATATAATTAACTGATAAACATTTATTTGTTTTTAAAATAATAATTTAAGATAATTTGATATTTTT
>CAINEZ010000666.1 GCA_903847905.1 uncultured Bacteroidota bacterium | reverse complement strand
TTATATAGACGCAACTTTTAACAAAAAGAATACATCATATTATTAAAATCAAAAATTATTTAACAACTAAAAACACAAATTTATTAAAACATCAATTAATCCGGTAATTAAAAAACAGGAATATGAAAAAAATAATTCTACTCTTTGCAGGACTTGCATTTTTAACTTTTAAAAACCAGGCACAGACAACAGTAACCGACTATGACGGCAACGTTTATAATACAGTAACCATTGGTACACAGATTTGGTTGAAAGAAAACCTGAAAGTTACGCATTACAGCGATGGCACGGCAATCTCTAATGTGAAAGATAGTGCACAATGGATCAATCTCACAACAGGAGCTGCTTATTGCAACTATGACAACAATACGAATAATGTAACAATATATGGACGATTATATAATTGGTACGCTGTTGATAACAATCGTAATATTTGCCCAACAGGCTGGCATGTACCAAGCGACACAGAATGGACAACGTTGACTGACTATCTTGGAGGCAATAATATTGCAGGCGGTAAAATGAAAGAAACCGGAACTATTCATTGGTGTGGCGTGAATATAGGTGCTGACAATAGTAGCGGATTTACAGCTTTACCCGGCGGTTCTCGTGAATTCAACGATGGTTCATTCAACTATATAAATCGCCACGCTTTATTCTGGAGTTCTACATGGTTCTTTGGGCCGGGCGGAGCAAACGCATGGAGCCGGCGACTGAACTACTATGACTCCAGCGTTTACCGGAGTAATTACGGCGATGATAAAAAGAGTGGCTTTTCTGTTCGTTGTGTCTGTGATTACCTATTAGGCGTTAATGATATAAATTATAAAAATAATATACAAGTATATCCAAATCCTGCAATTGACAAAGTATATATTAACTGTGCAGGGAGACAAAATTTAAACCTGCAAATATACAATGTTGTTGGAGAGTGTGTCCTGCAAAGAGAATTAAGTAGCGGAACGAATGACATTGACGTTAGTTATTTGTTGAAAGGGATTTATGTAATTAAGCTAACGGGGACTGACTGGACAGTACAGCGTAAATTTATTAAGGAATAATCTATACCTGGCAACAGGCGTTCGCTGCAAGTTTGAGAAAAGCCATATGAACAGAGAATAAAAAAGTAAATAAAATAACAACTAAAAATTCAAATTTATGAAAACATTAATTAATCAGCCAATTAAAAAAAACTGGAATATGAAAAAAATAATTTTACTCTTTGCAGGACTTGCGTTTTTAACATTTAAAAATCAAGCGCAGACAACAGTTTATCATCCTTTTCCAGATAGTTCTGCAACCTGGAATATTTATTTCTCATTATATTGCTTTTCAGATGGAACAGCAGAAGAATATTATTCAATAACGATTTCGGGAGACACATTAATCAATAATCAGAGATATCATAAATTGATGACACCGTTCGTTCAATCTTTTTCAACAGGGACTTGCGGAGGAACAGCCATTGGTTATAAAGGAGCAATCAGACAGGATACAACAATAAAAAAAGTGTTTTATATTGCACCGACAGACACCGTAGAAGAGTTACTGTATGACTTCACTATGCAAGTAGGAGATACAGTCAGAGGCTATACAGAAACAATAGCCGTTCCATCACCACAAACAGTCCACTCAATAGATTCGGTATTAGTAGGAAGTAGTTATCGAAAGAGATGGAACATAGGCCACTTCTATTATGATAACCATTTCATAGAAGGAGTAGGTTCGACATATGGATTGATAGAGCGCGATCCCGGAACCATCACAGATCAGGCAGTTTATTCAGTTACTTGCTTTCAACAAAACGGTAATACACTTTATTATTCCCCAACGACAGCCAGCACTGGCTGTGAACTCATTACTTCTATTAATTCCATTGATAACAATACAAATCAAATAAAAGTTTTTCCTAATCCTTCAAACGGCTCGCTAACGATTGACTTCAACCAATCAATAAAAGAAATACTACTGACGGATTTACTTGGTAATATTATTCTTCAGCAATACACAAACAATCAGACAAAATTCAAAATTAATAATTTACAAAGCGGGATTTATATTCTTACGGTAATTGACAAAAACAACAAAACGACAAACAGGAAAATAATAAGCTGCCCATAATGCTTGACCGTTATGCCCAATATAGATTTTTGGCGCTCATAATAAACGACAACCAAAACTGATAATTAATTCAAGTTGCTACTTATAATATTAACAATTGATTATTGATAAATATATTAAAAAGAGCAAAGTCTATCAACGGAAATTTCCGATAATGGTAGTTATAACCAAACCATACCAGAACCATGATAGACAATGCCAT
>CAINEZ010000665.1 GCA_903847905.1 uncultured Bacteroidota bacterium | reverse complement strand
AAAACCAACTGTTACCAAAGCAGAATTCTTTTGAGATTATTTCAGTTACAGATGTTTTAGAAATATTTCCGAGTATTTCCTGATTAATGTTTGCATATACATCACCATTATTAAGAATTGTAATTTTCCCGTAATTTCTGGAATTCAGTTTAATATTATTAAAAACTTCATTTTGATTTGGCAGTAATGAACTTATATCACTTTTCCCAATAAAAACATTTTCTTTAAAAAACTCTAGATTTGATCCATTAAAGACAGGAAGATAGTTCATGTTGAAATTTTTATCTTCAAGTTTTTGAAATTGCTTCACATCATCAATACTTTCAACGATACAATTATATTCAACCTTGTTATTAGGTAAATATTGTTTTATAACATCAATGGATTCCAAGTAAGAGTTATTATCTAAATTAAAAAAGAACTTAGAATTTGAAAATTGCAATAACAAATTCAATTTCTCATACTCTTTTTTAATGTCTGTTAAATTTAAGTAAAAACAAATTTGTTTTTCTACATCCAATGGCTTAAATATATTTATTAGTTCTTTTAAAAAAGGGTAATTAAAAATATTTCCGCCTAATAAATTAATCCGAAAAAGTGATCCTGATTGAATTACTGGACTTAGAAATACAGTTAGTAATTCAATATCCATGACCGTCTCATTTGAATCAGGGAAATTACAAATTAATTGTTTATTTAAATATGGGATTTTTTCTCTTTGGATATTACCGTTTAGGTATAGTGATATTTCTCGTAGATTTAAAATGGAATTGTATGAGCTATCTGTTATTTCGTTATTCAAGCCATATTCATTTTGGATATTGATAACCGGTGAAAATTGAATTGGAGCAACAATTTTCCGAGTTGCTAAAAAACCAAAATTATTCTCTTCAATATCTTTAATAATTTTTTTTACTTTATCAATTGTAAGCGAATCTTTTTCTAATGGCACTATATTTATATCGTTCTTCATAGTTTTAAAGAGATCAACAATATCAGAATTGCTATATTGTAACTTCGCTCCATCAAGTGAATTATATATAAGTACAATGGTGTTTTTAATTTCCACAAAAACTGTTGGTTCTAAAATGAGGTAATCCATACTTAATGTTTTTTATTTATGATAATGAAGTTTCGTTAATAATTTTCCAGAAAATTTTCGGATTATTTTCAAGATATGTTATAATTCCGCATAAGTATTTTGAGAACTCCTTTTTATTCATAAATCCATAGCAATTAATATGTTCATCATTTATGTTAAGATAATACATACATTGGGAACAATTGGCAACCCTATAACAATTACTACAAATCCCTTTTATCTTAGATAAATACATATTATAAGTCTGTGCGAGTTTACCAAAATTAATATTTATATCATCCTTCGAAACAGAACCAAATGCAAATTTATGTGGGACATTTTCACATGGAAGTATTTTACCTGTCGCTGTAATAAATATTTTCCGGGCAAATGGAAGGCAGGTGCCTGTTGGTTTAACTGCCTTATTTTGATTTAAAAACAGTTGAGAATAGTTAAAATAAATCAGATTACTTAAGTTATAAATAAAATACATTGCCTCCTTGTAATCCGGTACTTCAGACAAATTTTCTTTATGGAAAAGACGAAAATAATCCTCAGATTGCTTTAGATCCTCATTTTTATTTTTAAATAACGAAAGTAATTCTGTTTTTCTATCTTCCCTTAAACCGTCTGTTGAAATTTCAGCAATCATTGGATTTTTTCCAAAATTCATTTTTCCAAATTCATTTATTTCAAAAACGGAATTCCTATTATGCAATACACTATTTAATTTCACATTATTTGAGAAAAAATCGGGGTAATGGTTTTTTACGAATAATGTATTATTGTACACGTCATCAAAAGAACTTTCCCCATTCTTATAAACACGATAGGAGTGATTATTAGAATCTCCATCAATACTTATAAGCAATTTGAAATTATTCTGCACTAAAAAATCAATATGTTTGTTAAGTAATGTTGCATTTGTGGTCATTGAAAATTGAAAAGTCACGTTTTCTTGTTCCAACTCTTTTGCATACAATGTGATACTCTTTATAAAATCGAACCTGATCAATGGTTCCCCTCCATAAAAGCCTATATTTATAATATTCTTTGATGAGGTTGAATAGCTTGAATTACAAAAATCATATATGTACTTAAGAAATCGCTTTGCAGATTCGATATTCAGATTATGATTAGTCCGTGAATCGTGTCCGTTATAGAAATCTCCATAAGTACAATATTTACAATCTAAATTACATTTTTCTGTTACTTCAAAAACAATTTGTGGAAAATTTGAAAGATAATATTTAATAATATCTCCGGTAATTTCAGTCTTTAATGCATCTGTCCGACTATTAGTGTATAATTTACTAAAACTTGATTTTATTCGTTCTAGCTCATTGTCACTAATAACTATATTGTTTGTTTTCAAAAATAAAGTATTTATTTGTCCTAATTGAATCTGATTTTCCTGTGCTAACCTAACAATATGGTATGATACATCATCAATATTTCTAAGTAATTTCTGATTTATATCATAAACGTATTTATTGCCATTTTGGCTTTCTGATAAAATTAAATTTCTCATATTACAAAAATAAACAAAGGCAAAATATTAATTTTTAAGCGAGTTTGTTCATTGCGTCAATGCTTAGAAATATAATATTTTGCCATGTAAGAATTAATTAATACATAGGAACATTTGAACTTGAACTACTTTTTTTATCAGTACAACGGCAATTATTACTATTGGTTGAACTACTAGTAGTTGCTCTAGCGCCTGTGCAATTATCACAGCAGCAACTACATGGGCAACTACACCAACCAAAAATGCCGCTTCCAGCTGCACCGCCTTTTAGATTCTTCAATTCTATGTCATTAATCATTTCTTTTTTATTTAATTCCGTTAATTTTAACTTTTTCATATTTAAAAATTTTTAATTTAAAAAATATTTATATTTCGTTTCCACTTTCGCAGTCCCTCGCTCCTTGCGATTGACATGTACCAAATAAAATGCTTTTAAAGCAATGTCTTCGGGGTTTTGATATTATTGAGTGCGGTGCATAATATTTTGTTAATAATATATTGTGGAACATCGGTAGGGTTGCAAGCCCAACTTATGTCTTTATGTTCAAATATTGCTTAGTATAGTACACCTTTTAAAAAAATGTTTCTCATAAACTCAATGAAAAATTCAACAATCTTTTCATATATAGTTAAATTATTTTCCCCAACTTTTCAGCTTGATCTTTGTTTAGCTCTCACTTAAAAAGTTTTTTTATTTACATTCTCTTTATCAGAAAAAAGAAAAAACGTTATATTTTTATATGCAAAAAATTCTCACAATTAACATTTGTATTTTCTTCGCTTTTGCTTATATCAGTATGATACAGAAAATTCATAAAAATTAAAAAAATATTTTTCAACATACATTTTTTAATCCAATTCTGTCCATTTTGATTTGTTTATACCAATTGTATATATAAAATAGTCTAATGGCATTTTATATATTACAATGGTAAATGCCGATGCTATATAAAAATAGTTCAATAAGACGTAGTCGCAATTGGACCATATTGAATGTGCTATCGGTATTATTTCTCACCTAAAATGTTTTTCAACATAAAATAAAAAAAGGGCGTGAACCTCCGCTTTAGATTTCCAGCTATCTAAAGGCATCGGCAAACGCCCGAACAGAACTGAAAACAAGCAAGAGGACACACCCATTCGGGTGCATCACTTCAAGCTGTTTCCTTCTGCTCATAAAATTGCCGATTTTATAGATAGAGAAACGCCTTAGCAACGCAACATTTTTGTTACTTATAAAAAGAACGATTATGCAATTTGAATGACAAATATAGCTACTAATTTGTGAAAAGCAAAAATTTAAAATTTAAAATTCATAAAAAATCATTAAATTTGAAAAAATATTCATTATGTTTCATATAAAAAATAATTTTTTGCTTCTTTTATTTTTACTTGCTTCAGTGAAGATAAATGCACAGGTAAAATATTTTAATATACCGGAACATGTTGCCGACAGCGATTATATTGCCAATACAATCATTTTCAAAATAAAACCCGAATACAGGGAGTTTTGTAAAGAAAATATTGTGGACATTCCCAAATTGAATAATGTTTTATCTGCTATCGGGGCATCCGGCGTAATTAAAAAGTTTCCTGGAAAAACGCCGCCTTCCTCTAAATTCAACCGATATGGCGAAAAGATGGAAGATATCTCTATGATCTATGAATTAAAATTTTACTCAGGTCTTTCTCTTGTAAAAGCCATAAACCTTTTATTATCCACTGAAATACTCGAATATGCAGAACCGCATTATCTTCCTCATTTATTTACTGCTTTTAACCCTAACGATCCTCTTGCCGATACCACCAGCCCTCAGTTTTCTTTTTGGCATTTAAAGACCGTTAAAGCCTATGAAGCATGGGGTATCCAAAAAGGTGACACAAACATTGTGATTGGAATTACTGATACAGGCACAGATCTCTTAAATCCCGATCTGTATAATAATATTAAAAAAAATTATGCTGATCCTATTGATGGAGTTGATAATGATGGTGACGGATTTACTGATAACTTCTATGGATGGGATTTAGGAAATAACGACTATTCTCCCCAATGGGAAAATGTTGACCATGGCGGACACGGTGTGTTTGTTTCCGGTTTGTCATCTTCATATACAAATAATGAAATTGGCGGAGCAGGAACAGGATTTAAATGTATGTATTTACCCGTAAAAATCAATGATGCATCCGGTGCACTGACAATGGCATACGAAGGTATAGTATATGCCGCTGATCACGGGTGTGATATAATAAATTGTTCATG
Organism: uncultured Bacteroidota bacterium; assembly: GCA_903847905.1. Classification (GTDB taxonomy): domain Bacteria; phylum Bacteroidota; class Bacteroidia; order Bacteroidales; family CG2-30-32-10; genus CAINEZ01. The sequence goes on along the minus strand of CAINEZ010000665.1, from coordinate 2,851 downwards.
GGGCGGATACGGTGGTGCAGGACAATTTGGACAAAGCATTATAAACTATGCTACAAATAATATGAATGCGGTTGTTATTGCAGCATGTGGAAATTCCAATAACGATTATCCTGTGTACCCTGCTTCTTATGATAATGTCTTAAGTGTGGCAGCTACAGATATAAACGATTATAAATGGACAGATATAACTAACGGTACAGGTTCCAGTTTTGGAACTACCGTTGATATTTCTGCACCCGGAGGAGATGTTTATTCTACATGGATTGATGGAAGTTATTCGAGTAGTTCGGGTACTTCTTTTGCTGCTCCGATAGTTTGTGGTGCCGCAGGAATCGTGAAAGCACATTTTCCTTCCTATTCAGCCATTCAGATTGCCGCCCAATTAAAATCATCAACTGACAATATTTATACGATCCCATATAATATTCAATATAACGGAATGCTGGGCTCAGGCCGTTTAAACATGTTCAAATCACTTACTGCAAGTAGTCCATGGATAGTATTAGTGGCGGATAGTATCACAGACCATAATGACATGATGTTTCTGGAAGGCGACACATTATTTATTTCAGGTCTTTATAAAAATTATCTCGCCCCCACGAACAACTTAAAAGCTACATTAAGCACGACTTGTCCGTATGTTGCAATAATTGATTCAATCACGTTTTTAGGGGCAATAAGTACCCTTGGTACCAAGGATAATGATCTTGATCCATTTATGATAAAAATTCTACACGGCATTCCTGTAAGCACACAAATTGATTTTAAACTTACATTTGAAGATCCGTTTTCGAATTACATATCCCACCAATATTTTTCTATAATTGTTAATGTTGACTATCTGGATATTGAAACAAATTTGGTAACAACAACAATGACCAGTAAAGGAAAAATTGGATATAATCAGCAAAGCAGCCTTACACAAGGCGTTGGGTTTACATATAATAGCAGCGCTTCATACTTAAGTTGCGGAGGATTTTTAGTGGGCAACTCTTATGATAAGGTTTCAGATGATATATATGGTTTAATAGTCGGGACATTTGATAATGATTTTAAAACGACAAAAATTGTTAATAAAATAACACCTTCGGTTAGATCTGACTTTGATGCCGAATGTATTTTTAACGATGACCTGGCAGGAGCTAATAAACTTAACTTGTCAATAACCAACAAGGTTTACGCCTGGGATACTTTCCCGAGAAATAAATTTATCATTTTTGAATATACAATAAAAAATAATGGATCAACGCTTTCAACCTTATATGCCGGCTTATTCATGGATTTTGATATGAGTTCTGACGGTGGTTTTAAAGACCGTATAGGATTTGATGCAGCGAATAAAATGGGATATACTTTTTCCACTCAGGGTGGACCTTATGCTGCTATCAAACTTCTTTCAAACGGAATTGTACGTCATTATGCCTTTGATAAAGACGGGGCTTTTAACGGTTCCAGCACAAGCATCAATATTAATAATGGTTTCAGCAGTTATAATAAATACAGCGTTTTAAAAACTAACTCTAACAGAAATACTGCGGGCGTAGCCGATCTGGATGGCAATAATGTTGCAGATATGATAAGCACGGGACCATTCATCCTTCAGCATGGAGATTCTGTTGTTGTTGCCTTTGCTTTGATAGCCGGCGACCATCTTGCCGATATCCAGGGATCAGCTGAAGCTGCTGACGAAATTTATAATCATGCCGGTATTTCCGAAAACTCTCTTGAGAATGCTATACAACTTTCGGATGTTTTTCCTAATCCTTCCAATGGCAGTATTACCGTAAATATTCATTTACCGTCTTCATCTGAAGTTGAACTTGGTTTATATGATAGAACAGGGAGAAAATTGCAGGCAATAGCAAAAGGAAAGCTTTCACAGGGGCATCATCAATATTCCATTCAAACTCAAAATTTTGCAGCCGGTCTTTATTTACTGAGACTTACATGCGGAAAGACTGTTATTTCAAAGGATGTAACTATTATTAAATAACTCCGTAAAATATAAGAAATCAAAGTAAATTATGACAGAAAATATTTCAGCAGAATTTACTAATTTCATTCTTGTAACGCTGTTTGCTCTTATAATAGGACTTGCACAACGTCGTCTTCATCCTCCCAATGAAGATTTTAAACCATTTGGCACAGATCGTACTTTCACTTTTATCGGTATTACAGGATATATTCTTTGTATTATCAAACAGGGAGATTATTCATTATTTCTTGGCGGAGGGTTTGTTCTGACTGTTTTTCTTGCCATTTATTATTACATGCGTTTAATAAATTTTAAAATATATGGTATTACAACAATCATTTTAGCTTTTATTACCTATTGCCTTGCCCCACTAATTATAACACAACCCAAATGGATTTTTATGCTGGTGGTGGTAACAGTTTTAATTTTTACTGAACTAAAAGAATCCTTCGGAGTAATTTCACAAAAGTTTGACAAGTACGAGTTCCTTACATTAGGAAAATTTCTTGTAATTGCCGGCGTGATACTTCCTATAATACCCGACACTCCTTTTGTATCTTTTTTAAGTATTACTCCATATAAAATATGGCTTGCAGTTGTCGTTATTTCAAGCATTTCATATTTAAGCTATCTTTTAAAGAAATTTGTTTTTAAAAACTCTGGCGTGTTAATTTCCGGCATACTTGGCGGTTTATACAGTAGTACTGCTACAACAATTATTATGTCGAAAAAAAGCAAAGAAGCAGTAAATTCCGTTAATCATTACGCAGGTGCAATTATTCTTGCCACCTGTATGATGTATCTTAGAATATTAATATTGTTATTTATTTTTAATAAAGAACTTTTTTCTTCTTTGATTTTAAGTTTTATTGTTTT
>CAINEZ010000664.1 GCA_903847905.1 uncultured Bacteroidota bacterium | reverse complement strand
TTATTATCATGAATAAATTCTAATTGAAACATTTCACATTTCGACACGTTCCTGAAAATGGAACGGCTCAATGTGACACTTTAAATATGTCATTTCATTGGCAGAAAAGCCCAAAGGGTTTTTGAATTTCTCTGAGTGACATGTGATTAATTCATGCAAAACTTGAGTTAGTTATACTTAAGATGGCTATAACATAGAATTATAAATGACCTTACTGCAATTAATGACATTTTAAAGTATATAATGCAATAACAAAAGGAAAAGTTCGTTTTATGTGATATTATTTTCCTTTACTTTGCAATCATTAAAGGCAATCATTAAAGTTTATATGAATTTGACAAGAGCAAGAATATATTTTATAATAATCTTCTGTTTTACGCTTTGTAATTTAAAAGCGCAGATAGGCGGATCTTATACTTATGCATTTCTTAATCTTCCAAACTGTGCGAGGATAGATGCGCTTGGTGGAAATGCAAATGCAATTAAAGACAACGACCTTTCGCTTTGCCTTGTGAATCCTTCGCTTTTAACGCCAAAATTAACCAACCAGGTTGCGTTAAGTTTTGTGGATTATTTTTCCGATATAAACTACGGTTTTGTTTCTTATGCGCGTAATATAAAAAAGCTGGGGATGTTTGATGCCTCCATGCAGTTTATCAATTACGGCAAGTTTACCAACACTGATGCAACAGGCATGGCTTATGGCAATTTTACAGCAGGCGAATACGCTTTAAATTTAGGATGGGGCAGGCAACTTGATTCGCTTTTTTCGATCGGGGCAAACCTGAAAAATATTTATTCGCATCTGGATGTTTATACTTCTTATGGAATTGCTGTTGATGTTGCAGGAACATACTCCGATCGTAAGAGCCAATTTACTGCATCTTTGCTCGCTTTAAATGTTGGCAGACAGTTAAAATATTTCACACCCGATCATAACGAACCTTTACCGTATGAACTTCAGCTTGGACTTTCAAAGAAACTTTCACATACTCCTTTCCGGTTATCATTAGTGGTAAGGCATCTTGAAAAATGGGATTTGACATACACCGACCCAAATCATCCTGAACCTACCGTGGACGCTCTTACAGGACAACCCATTCCCCCGAAAAAACTCGGGAAATTCCTTGATAAAGGTATGAGGCATATCGTAGTTGGCGGAGAGTTAATACCATCAAAGAATTTTTGTTTAAGGCTTGGATTTAATTACCAACGAAGAAAAGAGTTGAAGGTTGATTCAAAGCTTTCCACAGTAGGAATATGCTGGGGCTTTGGTTTTAGCATAAAACAATTTAATTTTAGTTTTGCCCGTTCAAGATATCATCTTGCCGGCTCACCTAATACAATTACGATAGCAACAAACATTTCTGACATCGTTCATAAAAACAAATAATCTTTTTTCTATCGCAATTATATATATTGAAATGATGATTCGTTTCTATTATTGTGATATTTTTGTAAAGAAATAAAAAATAGATGAAGGTTTTAGTCGATCCTAATTCGGGGTTTTGTTTTGGAGTGGTTTTCGCTATTCACGTTGCAGAAGAAGAGCTTGATAAGTCAGGCAAATTGTATTGCCTGGGCGATATAGTTCATAATAACAGGGAGGTTGAGCGGCTGACACAAAAAGGACTTATTATAATTACACATGATGAACTTAAAAATATCAGGGATTCCAGGGTTCTTATCCGTGCACATGGCGAACCTCCCGAAACATATAAAATAGCTCTTGAAAACAATCTTGAACTTATTGATGCTTCATGTCCTGTAGTTCTTAAGCTTCAGAACAAGATACGACAAGGCATTGATGAGATACAAAACATGAACGGACAGATTGTGATTTATGGGAAAGAAGGACATGCAGAAGTAAACGGACTTGTAGGCCAGACTTTAGGCAAAGCAATAATAATAAATACCGAATCGGACCTTGACAAAATAGATTACTCAAAACCTATACGCTTTTATTCCCAAACTACACAACCAATAATGGGTTTTAAGAAAATGATAAAAGGAATTGAAGCAAGACTAAAGAAAAATAAAATTAATAAACCTGATTTTATTCCTTACAATACAATATGCAGTTTGGTCTCTCATAAAGAACCCCGTCTTGAAAAATTTGCTTCTGAACATGATGTAATATTGTTTGTAAGCGGCAAAAAAAGTTCAAACGGATTGTTCCTTTATGAAGTTTGCCGCTCTGTAAATCCCAAAACTCATTTTATTTCCGTTAAAGAAGAAATAATAAAGGATTGGTTTGTTGGCGCAGAATCAGTAGGCGTATGCGGAGCTACTTCAACGCCAATGTGGCTTATGGAGGAAATTGCAGAAACTGTAAGATTATTTTAAATGACTATGCTTTTTTCACCTAACAAAGAAACGAATTATAAAAAGAAATTTATGACGGAAAATGAGATATCAGAAAAAATAATTGGTTGCGCAATCGAAGTTCACAAATCACTTGGCCCCGGCTTACTTGAAAGCGCTTATTTAGAGTGCTTATTATATGAATTACAAAAAGCAGGGTTACACGTTGAAAAGCAAAAGCCTTTACCATTAATTTATAAAGAAGTAAAATTAGACGTAGGATACCGAATAGATTTAATTGTTGAAAGCAAAGTAATTATTGAAGTAAAATCTATAGAAGCTTTAAATGATATACATATCGCTCAAGTATTAACTTATCTGAAGCTTTCTGGCTGCAAATTAGGGTTGCTGATGAACTTTAATGTATTACGTTTAATAGATGGATTAAAAAGATTAGTTAATAAACTTTGACTTTGCGGCTCTCTGCGATTCCGATAGCTATCGAAACTCAGCGGTTCTTTGCGGTTAAATCTTTTTTTACCGCAGAGCTACGCAAACCTGCCTGCCGGCAAGGCAGGGAATGCGCAAAGA
>CAINEZ010000663.1 GCA_903847905.1 uncultured Bacteroidota bacterium | reverse complement strand
TAAGAATAGGCAAATGAAGTATATTAGTTTTAAGTTTTCTCATCATTTAAATATTATCTGGCTAATTGCTGTTGTATGTTTGTTCTAAACAGGTAAGCATCAATCAGGTCTTTAACAATAGATTGTTTTTCTTTCGGAAGTTTTTCAATAGCTCTAAACTGGTTTAATAGTTCGGCGTCTTTTAAAGAAGCTTTTGCTTTTTCTTCAGTAGCGCCGTTTACCAAATAATCAACGGTAGTACCAAACACATTAGCCATTTTAGATAAAACACCGGCAGGAGGTTGTACGCCTTTAATTTCGTAGCGTGCCATCTGCGTAAGCGAAATACCTATCTTTTTAGCCACTTCAGCTTGAGTAAGCTCTTTTAGTTTGCGTAATTCCTGAATGCGTTCACCAAGTTTTTTCATTGCTATAAGAATTATTAACAATGCAAAAGTAGCAAATAAGGCGGATATAATGCATATAATTACGTCTTTTGTTAAAAATATTATATTGTTATTAAATTATTTACTAAAAGTACCAAAAAAAACAAAGGTAACAGACGAAAACCCGCGTGAGGGAAGAATTTTCTTTGTCGGGATATGCTCTATGCATTGTGCGTCCCGACAGGAACCTGTCTGCTGAATCCATTCGGGACAGCGTGATTACTTACTGGCTGAATGACAGGAAAATTCTTTTGGAGCGGGTACAGCTAATCGCAGGACATCGTTGGATTTCATAAACTTTACGATACCGTCAGGCTTCGATAGTTGAGCAAAGAGAAATATTGAATAAGTTTCATCCGTTGGGATAAGAGAAATTTGAAGTCGCAATTTGTGACCTCAAAATAAGAATTAGAATAAAAAATATGCAGGAAATACAGGAAAAAATCTAATGAATAAGTTATTAATCAATAACAAAAACACATTCATTAATTTTTATCAAAAGTTCTTTGAGGTACTGTTTTTTAATGCTCCCATGTTTACCGATAACCTGATTTTCAGGGATAAGAGAAATTAAATGGCATCTGACCTGACAACGTTTATTTGGAGATTTTGTTACCATATTATTGTCAAGCCAAAAGCTGTAATTATCATCTGGAGCAGTTGAAGAAATCATCACACCAATAAAGGCTTCTTCATATATGTTAATGTCATTATTTGATAGAACAATGGTTGGATGGGGCTTTGTTTTACCATCAGGTAATAAAAAATTAACTTCAACTATTTCGCCTTGATTAACTTTCATTTAAAAAATAGATTCGGTTTCTTTACTTAGAAAATCGTTTAAAGCTTTTGAGGTAGTAACATGAATAGCACTAACAGTTTCTTTATCAGAAATGGTTTTAATTGTGTTCAGATCGTTAGAAACTAGGTCGAATTTCCGAACACATTTTTGCAATTTTAAATATCTCATAATTCTTAAGATTTCACTTTCTCCCGAATTATTTTTAATTTTAACAATTAGTTCCATATCAGTCCTCTTTTATAAAAGTAATCCAATGCAAAATTACAAAATAATATTAAATATTAAAATACTTCTCCCGAAATAAATAGAATTCAAAGAATTTCTTTATATTTGTTTTCACAAAATATTGTTCTGAAAACCTCTCCTGATAAATGTTTACACAAACCCCACAAATAAAAGAAATAGTTTTTTACAGGAAGCGTAAGACCTTACAACTATGATATACAGGGCAACAGGTATAAACTTATTTCCTTGCACGTTCTTCTATAATTATAAAATAAAACATTCGAATATTTGAAAAGGGCTATAAAATAAAGGCATTGCGAAAAATATAAACGTAATGCTTTTTAATAACTCGCGCTCTTCTTCTGACGAGTGCAAGAAGAACAAAATAAAGCGCCATATAATATATTATTCCCAAACTTCTTTTGGAGCAGGTACAGCTAATCGCCGGACATCGTTGGATTTCATCGACCTTACGATACCGTCAGGCTTCGATAATTGAGCAGAGAGAAATATTGAACAAATTTCAGCCGTTGAGATAAGAAAAATATTTTGTATATTTGCATTGATTTTTATAACAATATTTAATATTTACTGTAAGTGAAGTTACCCAAGTACGAACTGAAAGGAGAAAAGGCTTTGACCGTTTTCGAGTTTGTCAGCGAGGGACCAAATGGTAAAATACCAAAAATTATAAAGTACAGTAAAACCAGTGAAAAAAATATATATAATTTAGCGTTCGGAAATAAGAATGATAATGGTGAAATAGATGATTTGGCAGTTTCAGATAATAAAGATAGTGAGAAAATATTAGCGACAGTCGTATCAACAGCATATAGATTTACTGAAAATCATCCTGAAAGAATGATATTAGCAACAGGAAGTACAAAAGCAAGAACACGACTATATAGAATGGGAATATCGAAATACATATCAGAAATTAAAAAAGACTTTGAAATATTTGGTTTTAGGGATAATAGTTGGCATCCATTTAGACAGAATATAGAATACGATGCATTTTTAGCAAAAAGAATTGAAAAAAAATAAAAAAATCATGAAAGTTAAAGAATTAAATAAAAGCAAGTCACCAATTGTTATTATTGATAACTCGTTAGAGAAGTATAAAAAACTTCCGATTTTCAAAGACAAGTTGGACAAAGCAAACGAGATATTAAGAATAGCAGGTGTTCCGAAATTCAAAAAGAGTAAAATTGCTTAATTTCTGAAGCAATTGAGGTACGTTTAAATTCATTGCTCTATTGGATTAGAAATTCAATTAAAAAAACTTGAAAAAAATTCCTGAATTTTATTTAAGATTCGGGAATTTCCTTTATATTTGTTTTCACAATTTACTTTTCTTAAAACCTCTCCTATAAATGTTTTCACAAACATGCACAAGTAAGAGAAATAGTTTTTTTGCAGGAAGTGTAAGACCTTACACCTACGATATCCAGGGCAACGTGTATAAACTTATTTCCGATTATCCCAACGGAGTTATTGGAGATAAGACAGTTGAATATGATTACGACCTGCAAAACGGCAAAACGCTTGTAGTCGTTGATTATAATAAGCAGGGAAAGGTTGACAAAATTATAAAATACCTTTTAACACCTCTTTCAAAATATATACACTGGCAGGCTTTGCAATAATTTTTTTATCCTTATCAAGTAGAAAAAATGTAGGTGTGCTCCAGATATTGTAACCCTTTACGGGAAAGCTTTTATAGCCTTTAAGATCGGAAGTATTTATCCACGAAATATTAAAGCGGTTTGTTGCATCTATCCAGTTTTGTTTAGCGCTGTCGAGCGAATAAGCAAATATCTCAAGTCCTTTGGGTTTGTATAATGAATAAATATTTTTTATTTCGGGCATTGCCTTTTCACAGAATTCGCACCATGAAGCCCAAAAGACAACCAATGTATAAGGCGATTTAATAGAATCGAGTATGGTTTCTTTTCCATTTACATCGGTTGATATTATTTCCGGCACTTTGTTTCCAGGTTTCAGCGTTTTAATAATATTTGATTTCTCAATAAGCGCTTTAGCTTTTTCATCGTTATAACAAGTGCTTTGTGAAATATATTTTTCCACAACGTAGCTATAAACATCATCCCAGTCGGAATGATAAAAACTTTTAAGCAAAGTATTAATTACATAGTCGTAAATATTATTGTTTTTCGAAGCTCGTATAAGAATAAAATCAATAGCTTTTTTATACGAATCAATCGAAGGAGGGTTGGCAACATACCATAGGTAGTCGCCTATTTTATCATAGATGATTTCTGTATGAAGCATATTGGAATCGGCAAAATCAACATTATCAAAAAAATGTTCCCTCAGGAATTCCGCCTCGTTTGGATAATCAGCCGCATCTTTTTTTTTCATGTATGCTTTGAAATCGGGCATCAAAGATGCTTTTATGATCCTGGTGGCAAACAGATCAGGGTTAACTGATATAAGAGAATCAATAAGTTTTTGTTTTTTTAATTCAAGCTCCGTTATTTGTTTATAAAGTTTTTTTAATTTGTCTGAATTTGTTTTCGGATCTTCTTTATAAAGTTTATTCCCTTCTGAAGTTATTTGCCTGATTGAATCATTGATTAAAATTGTTTTAGAAAGGAATGTCCAATATAGTTTGTTTTCTTCGGATGCAATAATTTTAAAATTCCCTGTTTGAGCCTGTGATGATTCAATAACAACATTTTCTTTATTGAAAATAATGTCGAAACTTTTACCTCTTAAAGAAATTCTAAAGATTCCGACATACAAAGAATCAGGGAAAAAAAAACGAAAGGAACAGGAATTGGTAAATGTAAGGGAATCAATATCTATAATTTCTTTTCAATAAATTTTTGAAAAAATAATTTTCTCTCCCTTACAACCATCAATTTTTCCGCTAACACTATAATTCGATATAGGTAACGCAAATAAAGGAATTAAAAGAAAGAAAATAAACAGTGGTCTGATAATTTGAGAAGTCTTGAAAAACATATAATTTCTTATTAAAAAAAGTAAATACAAAATTAAATTTTATTTGTTAAAATTTAGGGCATTTGAATTTTATTTTAATATATTTGCTATTATCAAATCACTAACTAAACCAACCATTATGAAAAAGCTATTACTTTCTACCTTGCTGATGATATTTGGATTTGGCATTTTTGCTTCTCCTGTATCACTTGAATCTGCTCAAAAAATAGCAATCAATTATTATAAACATTTTGCTTCGAATAAATCTGTTTATACGGTTTCGGATGTTGTAACAAGATATAAAGGCGATGTTGCTACATTTTATATTATTATTTTTAAGGCAGGCGGTTTTGTAATGGTAGCTGCTGATGATGCCGTGATTCCAATTCTTGGATTTTCCGACAGCGAATCTTTCGATAAAAATAACATCCCTCCAAATGCCGAAGCATGGTTTAAAGATTATGATAATCAAATAAAATATATTATTGAATCAAATTTTGACAATACTCAAACTTTGCAGGAATGGTCTAAAATCTTAAATGATCAACTTCCTTCCGAAAAATTTACTGTTAACCCATTATGTTCTGCCCAGTGGGATCAGGGATGCTATTTTAATGCTTCATGTCCTTCTGATGCTTCTGCCACCAATTCATGCGGTCATGTATATGTAGGTTGTGTTGCTACAGCTATGGGGCAAATAATGAAAAAATGGAATTATCCTGCTACCGGTGTGGGCACACATACTTATGTTGAACCCACTTATGGTACACAGACTGTAAATTATGGCGCTACAACTTATAACTGGGGCTCTATGTCGGATAATGTTTATTCTGCGAACCCTGCTGTTGCCAAGCTTTTGTATCATTGCGGTGTTGGAGTTGATATGCGGTATACTGTAAATGGATCTGGCGCATATACATGGAATGTAGCCGGTGCTCTATCAAACTATTTTAATTATTCTCCATCTGCCGAAATGCAGGTCAAGGGAAATTTTACAGATGCTAACTGGATAACCATGCTGAAAACCGAACTTGATGCTTCCAGACCTGTATTTTATTCCGGTGATGATGGAGGATCTGCCGGTCATGCTTTTGTGTGTGATGGTTATAATTCTTCAAATAATTTTCATTTTAACTGGGGTTGGTCTGGATCGTATAATGGTTATTTTGCTATTGGAAGCCTTAATCCTTTAGCAGGTGATAATTTTAATCAGAACAATTTGGCTGTTATAAGAATTCAACCTACTTCAGGTCAACCGGTAGCTAATTTTACTGTAAGTTCTATAACTCCTGCTGTTGGCGGAAGTGTTAATTTTACAGATCTTTCTTCAAACTCCCCTACTAATCATTTATGGACATTTGAAGGAGGTACACCTTCTACTTCTACTGCTACCGATCCTACCAACATTACATATTCTACTGCCGGATTTTATCAGGTTACGCTTACTGTATCAAACGCAAGCGGAACAGATACTAAAGTAAGAGCCAAATATATTAATGTGGGCGGAACACCTTCTGCCTGGATTAAACAGAATTCGGGATTTTCTACGAGTCAGAGAGGCATTGACCAAATATTCATTGTGTCTCCTTATATAGTATGGGCAAGAGCTTATGACGGCACAGCGCCTACCAGTTATATCCGCGAATTTACCAGAACAGTGAATGGAGGAGTTACATGGACTCCGGGAACTATTACTTTTACAGGTTCTGCCAGCTACGGAGTGTCCAATTTATTTGCCATGAACGATACAGTTTGTTATGCATGTATGTTCCCGATTTCAGGGACAGGCGGTAAAATTGTGAAAACAACCAATGCCGGCGCAACATGGGTAGAACAAACCACTGCTCCATTTACCGGAAGCTGGGCTGATTTTGTACATTTTTTTAATGCCAATGATGGAGTTTGTGTTGGAGATCCAGTATCTAGCGGTGGGGACTTTGTAATATATACAACTACAAATGGCGGAAATACATGGACTCAGGTTCCGGGCGCCAATATCCCTAATGTAACTGGTACGGAAGCCGGTATAGTAGATTATTATGATGCAGTTGGCGATATCATCTGGTTTGGTACCGGCATTGGCAGAATTTATAAATCAACCGATAAAGGTTTAAACTGGACTGTTGTCCAAACCAATGTTGGTGCGAATCAGGCATATCCTGTTTTCAAAGATGCTAATACCGGACTCATGATATTAGCCGCTTCCCCATATACTATAAAGAAAACTATTGATGGTGGCGCAACATGGAATACATTAACTCCCACAGGTTATTTTTTAAAATTTCCTCATATTTGCAATGTACCTGGAACACCTTCAATGTGGGTTGACGTAAGCTCAGGACCTGGAACCGGTTCTTCATACAGCATGGATGATTGTTCAAGCTTTCTGGATATTGATACGTCATCAAATACTCAATATACTTCTGTGAAATTTTATGATATCAATACCGGCTGGGCTGGCGGTTTTAATGCCAGTTCAACAGACGGAGGCATTTATATGTGGGATCCCTCAGTAATTACGGTTGGGTTGAATGAACAAAAACCAATCAAATATGAACAAATCAATGTTTATCCAAACCCAACTAGTGATTTTGTTAATATTGAATTTTCCGGAATCAAAACGGATAAAGCCGTAATAAGTGTTTATAATCTGATTGGAGAAAAAATTTCTACAAAGGATTTCTATCCTATGTTCAACGATCTGGTGCAAGTAGATTTGTCGGGCAATACGGCAGGTATATATTTGGTAACTGTTAATACGGGAAATAGCCTTATTACAAAACGCGTTTCTTTGATAAGGTAAGCGAAAACCTTTTGAATAAAAAAAACCTCTGTAATTTACAGAGGTTTTTTTATTCAGTATTTATTTTACCGGTTTTGTTTTGGTATCATCGGTAATTTCAGCTTCCGCTTTTTTTGTAATAACTTTAG
>CAINEZ010000662.1 GCA_903847905.1 uncultured Bacteroidota bacterium | reverse complement strand
TGGATTGTAGTAACTCAGAAAACTTTGTAGAAATATTACCAACACAGCAACACAAAAGTTAGCGTTTATTATTTAATTAATATTACTATGAGAAAAATCATTCTGATAATATCAATTTTCATTTTAATTTCAGGCTGTAACAAAATAAAAAAACAATTTGAAAAATTCTTGTTTGATGATTCTAAGGTTACTGAAGTTACAAAGTATTCTTATGAATATAAAGACAGTAAAAAGATTTCTATGACTGAGACGACTAACACTTATTATTTTAAAAAGTTAGTTGACTCAATGACATATATTACAACCTTTATATATGGGAAAGATGGTTTACTTGAAAAAGAAATTTCTAAATTCCAGACAGACAGAAAACCTGAAATTAAAAATTACATCTATGACTCTAATGATTCATTAATATTAAAACTAACGATTGACTCGATTGGAGATACGACACATTGGAGTTCTTATAAATATTTTCCTGATGGGAGAAAAATAATTTTTCAAAGGGATATGTTTTTAAACTTCAAATCATTTGAAGAAATTAATAATGCTGCCAAAAACAAAGCCTTTGACACATTGCTGAATAAATATGATTATATATATGATTCTAAATTATGCAAAGAACAAAAAGAATATAATAAAAAAAATCAGCCAACCAACTTAATTGAATTAGATTATCAAGACGGGAATTTAATTAAAGAAACGTTTTATTCTTTTGTTAGCTCAATGAAATTGCTCAAAAAGACTCAATATTACGACTATACAAAAAGTAAGACTAATCCTGATTATTTTTCTCTTGACTCTCACGGCGATACAGTTGATAAAAAGACAAATTATTATTATGATGGAAAACTAGTTTTATCAACAACAATTTATAATCATGGAGATGATATTCATAAGTTTTATTATGAAAATGACAAGGAAATTGGAGATATTGCATATTCTAAAAAATTCGGAAAGAAATTTTATTATTCATATACTTATTATCCCAATGGAGATATAAAAGAGGAAAGCCATTATACTGAGGGAATAAATAACAAACGCTAACTTAGGTCTGCAATCAGCGGCGGTCCCGATAGCTATCTGGGGTGGTTGACGGAAACTTTTATAACTTTTAAAAAATATTTGTACTGGTGATTAGGAAGTTCATGCCTAAAGGTAGCAATGTTCTGTCGTAGATAGCTCTCTGCTTTGATATATTGACACAATTAATTAAATAGTAAAATTGAATTTAAGAAAATGAAAAATATAATAGAACAGATAATTTATTTTATACTTCTGAACATTGTTATAATTATAGTTCCTGTATACATTGAGAAGAACAAAATTTAATACAGTAATAAAATGAAAACATTTATAAAAATACTACATTGGCTTCCACGAATTATATGCATCTTAGCTATTCTTTTCATTAGTTTATTCGCTGCCGATTCTTTTGCGCCCGGGCTTTCTATCTGGCAACAACTTGCAGGCTTTATTATCCATCTAATTCCATCCTTCATTCTTCTGGCTATTCTTATTATTTCATGGAAAAGAGAACTTTTAGGTGGCATTTTATTCACTGCCATTGGTATTGTGCTTACACCGTTTATTTTCTCCATGAATTATAAAATGAATCATTCCATTGGGATAAGCCTTTTGGTTATTGCAACGATTACTATACCATTTATTGTTGTTGGCGTTCTTTTTCTGCTGAGTTATTTTTTTAAGAAAAAGAATTTGAAAACAACTCATAACGAATAACAGAAAACTCTCATGAAACAATACGGGCTTATCGGCTATCCTCTTTCCCATTCATTTTCAGCACAATTTTTTTCTGAAAAATTTTTCAGAGAGGGAATTAAAAATTGCAGATACGATCTTTTTCCTATAGAAAACATCAATAAACTGTTACCATTAATTAACAGCAATAAAGAATTAAAAGGATTTAATATCACCATTCCATATAAGCAAAGTATTTTGCCATTTCTTTATTTTATCGATCCGGTGGCAAAAGAAATTTCTGCCGTGAACACTATAAAAATTGAAAAAAAAAATAATGTTATATTGCATGGATACAATACAGATGTTTTCGGATTTGAGGAAAGTTTGAAACCATTGCTGTTAAAGCATCATAAAAAAGCCATAATCCTTGGCTCAGGCGGTTCATCAAAAGCAGTTGCATTCGTTTTATCAAAATTAGGAATTGAGTTTTGTATTGTTTCAAGAAAGAAAATCTCTACTGCTTGCACATTTGAATACTCTGATTTGAATGAAGAAATTATTTCATCGCATCATATTATTATCAATGCTACACCTGCAGGTATGTTTCCCAACTTAAGTGAATCGCCAGATATTCCTTACGATTTCATTACCAAAGACCATCTGATGTTCGACCTTGTTTATAACCCTTTCGAAACTCAGTTCATGAAAAAAGGAATTGAAAAAGGCGCTACAGTTTCAAACGGACTTCAAATGTTTTATCTCCAGGCTGAAAAATCATGGCAGATATGGAATGAATAATAATTAAATGGAATTTCCCTTTTCCCTTATACCTTATACCTTATGCCTTGTATACTTGTCTACTTATTTTTTACTCATCAAATTCCAACCCCAAAACATAACAAAAAGAAACCAGATGCCAAAAGCAAGTCCACTTACGGATTTCATGCTCCATGTGTCGAAGATAATTTCTCTAATACTAAAAAAAACCGCAAATGCGCCTGAAACGATCAAGGAGTAAAACAATACATTGTCAAGAAGTGATTTTGTATATTTTTTAAATTCTTTTTCTTCATTTTTTTCCTGCTGCTGTCGGGTATATGCTCTATAATAGGATTCGTATGTTGCTGGCTTTTGCTTTCCCTGCTGTTGTTTAAGCCCTGTTGTAGATGGGTACTTCAATTTGAAATCATACCATCTTTTTTTTTCAGGGTTAATAAGTACCTGATATGCTTCATTAAGTAGTTGAAATAATAATTTAGCATCAGGAGTATTATTTATATCAGGATGATATTGTTTTGCCCTGTTACGATATGCCTGCCTTATCTGTTCAACAGAAGCATCGTATGAAATTCCTAATATTTTATAATAATCAAGCTGCATAATTTGCAATGTATAAATTTGCACATTTTTATAAGCTCCAAATTCCAAATTTCATCCCGATAAATATCGGGACCAAATTCCAAGAGAACTTTTAGTATTAGGTCTTGGGGCTTGAAACTTGGGTTTTATACTTTTTATACCTTATGCCTTGTGCCTTTTAACTTTTGCCTTACTTCAATTGTTCGAAAAACTCGATAATGCAATTATAAATATAATCAAGGTCATTATCCGAAATGCAGTATGGAGGAAGGATGTAAATGATATTTCCCAATGGGCGCAGAATAATTTTTTTGCTGATAAAAAAATCATATATCTTATCCCTCAAGGAATTTAAATAAGATGTATTACCTTCTGCATTCAACTCAATAGCAAGAATAGTCCCTCTTTTCCTGATGTCATGAATTATACTATTTCCTTTTATCCTGTTAATAAATTCGGAATGTTTTTTCTCAATTCTTTTTACATTTTCAAGACATTCTCTTTTTTCGTACAGGTCAAGACTGGCAAGCGCTGCACTACAGGCAATGGGATTAGCTGTATATGAATGCCCGTGATAAAGAGTTTTAGTTTTATCATCCGACAGGAAAGCATTATAAATTTCCTCAGTGCACGATGTTACACCCATTGCCATCACTCCACCCGTCAGCCCTTTTGATAGACAGTAAATATCAGGTTTTTCATTTATATAATCTGTAGCAAAAAATTTACCTGTCCTGTAAAAGCCCGTCATTACTTCATCAGCAATTGTTATGATATTATTTTCTTTACATAATAAAATCATTTTTTCTAATATTTCAGGCTCATGCATTAACATACCTGCAGCGCCCTGTACAAGAGGCTCAAAAATAAATGCAGCAATATTTCCGTTATTTACTTCATGTTTTAATTGGTTGAAAGCAGATTCTTCATTTCCTTTTACAGGATCATCAATAAATATAACATCAAACAAGTAGCTGCTGAAAGGTTCTGTGAACACTCCTCTGCCACTAACTGACATAGCGCCGAAAGTATCGCCATGATAAGCATTTCGAAAAGCGATAATCTTTCTTTTTTCAATTCGTTTATTTGCCCAATACTGTATTGCCATTTTCAAAGCTACTTCTACAGCAGTAGATCCATTATCGGAATAGAAAATTTTTTTTTGATTTTCCGGAAGTATCTTCAGCAAACGTTCTGCTAACTCAACAGCATTGGGATGGGTGAAACCTGCAAATATAACATGCTCCAAAGCTTTCGACTGGCAACTGATTTTATCAGCGATATATTTATTTGAATGGCCATGTGTATTTACCCACCATGAAGAAATAGCATCAATAAACCTGTTACCTTCTTCATCAAAAAGATAAGTTCCTTCTCCTCTGATAATGCCAATTACACTCGAATCCTTCATTTGTGTGTATGGATGCCATATTACTTTTTTATCGCGATCAGTTAGTTTCATATCACTATATTTCTATTGCGAATTTATAATTAAACTATAATATAACAAAGTATATTATTCTGTTATATTCATATTTTTTATACGAACCAAAAGTTAATAATTATAAGTTTCAATAATTTCAACTCTCAATTCG
>CAINEZ010000661.1 GCA_903847905.1 uncultured Bacteroidota bacterium | reverse complement strand
TAAACCAATTTATAACTTTTGGTGTTAGATATAAAACACCAAAAGTCGCAATAAAAGATAATTGAAAAGACATATCAATAATAATTCTAGGGTCATAAGCAACCATTAAAAGACCTGCAATAACGAGAGCTCGTCCTGCTATATATTTTCTGTTTGTCATCTTACCAAGAAGCATTATCGTTGCCATAATTCCTGCACGAATAGTCGTCGCACTCGCCCCTGTCATTATAATAAAAAGAAAAATAATTATAATTCCAAAAATAATTGAAATGGCCTGTGAAAAAATTAAGCCAAAAGTTTTCATTACCCCATCGGCAACAATAGAAACGTTATATCCTGATAAGGCTATAATATGAATAGTTCCTGTTGAAATAAATTCATTTTTCATATCTTCATCGAACCCTCCCCTAACTCCTAAAATTAAACCATTTGCCAAATCACTCTCAGGCATAGGAATAACTTTATTTATATTTTTAATAAAAGAATTACGTATTTTATATAAAAAACTTTTTACCCTACTACCATTACCACTAGAAATAATTTCTATTTCTGCATTTTTGATAATATAATAAATATCTTTATTGCTTAAATATCTTTTATAATTAAATTCTTTACCGGATTGAGTTATAAAATTTTCTGGTTCTTCTAATATTCCTTTTATAACTACACCATCTCCATAAGAGACTTCTACTTCTCGTCCAACAATAACCAAAATAGTTGAATTTTGGTTATTTATTTTTATATTTAAATGTTTATTTTTCAAACGTATATCTGGATCATCATCAACTACCCCCTCTAATTCAACGTTTTTTCCTATAATACTTTCATAGGAAGGTGCTCTTGGTATAAAAAATAAAAATCGCACGATGGCGACTGCTATCAAAATAAAAACTATTATAATTTCTTTCTTCGACATATTAGTTACATTTTCAAAAAAATAATCAAGATATTTTTATAAAAAGGGCGTGCGCAAGGGCGACGGCCCGAGCAATGAGGAAATTTTCAGTAGAAAATTATCCGGACCTTTTTATAAAAATATCTTGATTATTTTTGTTTCGCCGCATAACTTGTCGCTATTTCATCTGCTTTTTCATTATACTCTACCCCTGAATGACCCTTTACTTTCTTCCAAATAATTTCACCATCAAAATTTCTCACAAGTGAAATTAATTCTTTCCATAAATCTTGATTTAAAACTGGCTCTTTTTTTGAAGTTTTCCATCCATTTTTCTCCCATCCAAAAACCCAATTAGTCACGCCTCCTAAAACATAAGCAGAGTCAGCATTAATTGTTACAATACTTTCTTTACAATTTTCATTTATATAACGAACAGCTTCTATAACAGCTTGAAGCTCCATACGATTATTAGTCGTATCTTTTTCTCCGCCACCAAGTTCTATGAATTCATGGTTTGGTTTTTCATTACTAATTATAACTACTCCCCAACCACCTGGACCTGGATTACCTAAAGATGATCCATCTGTATATATTTCTATGTTTTTATTTTTCATATTATATCAATAATTCTTAATCTAAGTTCTATTTTACCTCCAAAAGTACTTTTCTCAAAAGTGGCAATCAAATTTATTCTTTCCCCAACAGATAATGTATTATTAAAACTCTCTTTCGTTTTAAAAAAAGCAATTGCTTTTATTTGCTTACCCTTACTGTTTAAAAAACTTAATTCCAAATGATTTTTCTCTTTACCAAATTCTTTAATAGCAAAAATTGGTAACTCTTTAAAAATAAATTTCGGCTTTGGGTTACCAACTCCATAAGGAGCAAGTTTATCTATTATTAAATAATTTGCATTTGTTACGTCATCAATATTTATTAAAGCTTCTGCTTCGTCCTTTTCTATAGATTCTTCAACTTCCCTATCTTCCCCATAAACTTTCAATATTCTTTCTTCTAAGAAATGGATCTCTTCATGGTTAACAGAAAATCCTCCTGCCCCTTTATGGCCACCAAAACCGGTTAAACTTCCATCTGGTAAAGCATTCATTATTTCAACAATATTTATATTTCCCCAAGAACGACACGAGCCTTTAAGTTCATCGCTTCCGTCAGACCCCCACACAAAAACAGGTCTCTTGTATTCTTCTACAATCTTTGAAGCAATAATTCCCAAAACACCAATTCTCCACAAAGGATTTCCAATAACAATGATTTTCTTTTCTTCCCTTTTACTTAAAGTTTTATTAACCTCTTTCATTATATTAGCCACAAGATATTTACGTTCGTCATTTATTTTAAGCAAATGATTCGCTAAGGTTTTAGCTTCTACGGCGTCATTAGTTGCAAGAACTTCAAATGCTCTCATGGGCGAGTCCATACGACTAGCAGCATTAAGTCTAGGAGCTAAAGTAAAAGTTACATCTTCTTCGTTTAACTTAGATATATCTACTCCTGCCTTACGAAAAATCTCTACAAGTCCAGGGCGACGAGTTTTCTGTAAAACTTTTAATCCATAAAAAGCGAATACTCGATTCTCGTCTACTAAAGGGACTTGATCAGAAAGAGTAGCAATTCCAGCCATATCAAGAAGCCACTTTTCCCATCCTTTGTGAATATTCCAATATTCCCCATATTTTATAATGAGAGCTTGTATAAGCTTGAAAGCAATACCTGCTCCACAAAGCATTTTATCAGGATATTCACACCCTTCTTGTTTAGGATTAAGTATTGCATAAGCACGAGGCAAGATATCTTGAGGTAAACCCGCCTTGACTTGCTCTTGGCGAGGCAGGTGATGGTCTGTAATAATAACATCCACACCATTCGCTGTAGCTTCAGCAACCTCCCTTACAGCTGTAATCCCTAGATCAAAAGTTATTATAAGTTTAACTTCTTCCTTTATAAAGTTTTTGATTGCATCCATGTGAAGTCCATATCCTTCATCATGACGATCTGGTATATAAATTATAAAATTTTCATAACCAATTTTTTTAAAAAAATCATTTATTATAACAGCACTTGGAATTCCATCACAATCATAGTCACTATATATAACAATTTTTTCTTTAGCTTCTATTGCTTCAAAAATACGAACACAAATACGCTCCATATTTTTCATTTTATACGGATCATAAAGTCCATGTTCATAAGATGGATTTAAAAATTTTTCTTTATCAACTTCCCCTATTCCTCTATTTTTTAATAGTAAGTCTAGAAGTTCAATTTCATTCGGCATAATAAAGATTGTAACATAAAAATCAAATTCTTATTATTAACAATCTTTAATGACTTATAATGAGTTTTTATTGTATTTGACTCTAAAATTTAATAATTTTCAATAAAGTATTATTAATGAAAAAAAATAAAAGCCCTTGCAAAGCAGAGGGCAATTTATATTACAAATTTGTATTTTTTAGTTATTTTATATATTTTCTTTTA
>CAINEZ010000660.1 GCA_903847905.1 uncultured Bacteroidota bacterium | reverse complement strand
CTGGACATTCCTGCTTCAATTGCCTTGTAGATTGAAACTCTATTGGGTATATGACCAGCGAATGTGATATTCCTTTTTTTTGCTTCATTAGCAATAGCCATGAAACTTTCTTCCGATAACATACTATATACTTTGATAAAATCAACATGTTGGTCAATTTGCTTTTTTACGGCAGCAACAGCCTCATCTGGCGTTGTAACTACTAAACTTCCTGCTGGAAAACAAGGCGGATTTCCATCAAGAAGATCACCTGACAGGTAAACGTCCGGTGATAAAAGCCCTTCCTGTTGCGATCTTTTTGGTATTTCTACAAACGCCGGCATATTACCCCACATTTCTCTTACTCCTGTAATACCATTGGCAATAAGTAAAGGATCCAGATCAACATGGCTCCATTTATAATGGGCATGCATATCCCAAAGTCCCGGGATAAGATATTTGCCTTTTCCGTCAATTACAATAGTTGAATCCGAACTGACAATTTCATTATCATAAATGGCACTGATGCGATTATTGTCAATGGTTAATGTTTTATTTTTTAATATTTTTCCTGTTTTTACATCAACAATATTAACCCTAGTAATTACAATATCAGGTTTACCTGCACGGCAAAGTGACCCAAATGGTATTATGAGTAATAAAATCACAAAACTTGATTTAATTCTTTTAGAAAAGTCAGCATTCATGGTATGGTTTTTGAGTTTATAAAAAAGTTAAAATTAAGTTTCTTGTCAAATTTATGATTTTAAGTATCAGTACTTTTTATTCGCATTACAGCTAACGTGTTGGTGCTAAACGCAGCAATGGAATATCCTATGAAAAGTTCTAATAACACTGGTTTTGTTGCTATTCAGCGCCATGTTTTGGGCAGGTTAAATTTATAATTATTGCAGATGGATAGTTATTTTCTGACAAATATTTCTGTACAAATAATATCTCCACTATAAATTTTTGTAAAATAGAGTCCTTTTGGAAAGTAAAATAGGTCTATTTCAATTGATTTGGATTGAAAAGTATTCTCATAAATCCTTTCTCCAATCATATTGTAGATTTCAATATATTTTTTGGTAAAGGATAATTGATCATTTTTTATTGTCACTGAAATTTTTCCAGATGATGGATTTGGGGAAAGGGAAATGTCATTTGAATCAAGTATTTCACGAATAGCATTACTTGATGGATCATAACTCCAAAAATCCTTACTAAAGGATCCTGAAGTTGTAACTCCGGTGACAATATATCCTTTATTATCAATAGCAAAACCTGCTGCACCATTTCTTCCTATACCTGGAAAATCTGGTTTTTGTATCCAAAAATTGGTTGTCTGGTCCCATTCCCAAAACTCTTTACTTAAGGCAGTTGATTGTGTAAAACCTGTAACCAAATATCCTTTATTCCCGATGGCAAAACCTGAAGCACCATTTCTTCCTCCACCTGGAAAATCTGTTTTTTGTGTCCAGGTATTGGTTGTTTGGTCCCATTCCCAAAATTCTTTACAAAATGCTGTTGTATTTGTGTAACCAGTTAAAAGGTATCCTTTATTCCCAATCGCAAACGCGGCGGAAAAGTCTCTTCCAACTCCAGGAAAATCTGTTTTTTTTGTCCAAATATCTGTTGTCTGATCCCATTCCAAAAACTCCGTACTGAATGGATTCGAAGGTGTAAATCCTCCAACAATATATCCTTTATTCCCGATTGCAAAACCTGTAGCACCATTTCTTCCATCCTCTGGAAAATCCGTTTTTTGCGTCCAACTATTGGCTGTCTGATCCCATTCCCAAAATTCTTGAGAGTACGCAGTTGCGTTTGTATAACCAGTAACAAGATATGCTTTATTTCCGATGGCAAAAGCTGCTGAAAAAGTCCTTCCTTCTCCCGGAAAGTCGTTCATTTGTAACCAACCATTTTGAGCTGAAACAAATATTGTCACATACAGTAACACAAATAATAATACAGTTCTCATATGAAGTTGATAAAAAATTAATCATGTTATTGTACTACTATTTCTAATCAATCAATTTTTTCGACAACTTGCCCCTAACGCCCAGCCGACAGCCACAGTGCGGGCTTTAGAAGAATTTATATTTGAATTTCGTTTTCATTTTAGTAGCCACAACCAGCCTCATTACCATGATGCCCCGCATTGCTCGGCTGCCGGCTCGTTAGCTGTTGTTATTTCTCAACTAATATTTATCTTGATTACTCCTGATTAGGAAATTTTATGATATAAATCGAATTACAAAATCCTCAACTACCTGATCGATGAGATATATTGACGCCATTGTAATAAGGCCTTTTATTGCTACTTTCCAAAATGGAATTGATTTGAAAAAATTTAAAAGTGTTACTGTAAAATAAAAGGTAAAAACTGGAAATTCTATAAAAGCAGTATCTAAGTGAGGAAAAATCAATTTAAGTAAAGCAATAAACCCTGCCATCAAAAAACAAATGGATATAGTATATAACATCATTACACCAACCTCAGCATAATTATATCCATATTTATAAAATAAGAGATAAGTAATTAAAATATAAATCGGTATCAAAGCAATAAAAGTTATCACCATGTATTCATGAAAGAACTTTGCTTCTGAAAGAATATCCGCATGGTAATATTTTGTTACGGCATTGAATATCCAATAGCGAAATAGGGCAGTAATTGTTGCACATAAGAGAAACATTGAAAAAGGCTTCTGATGGTTGTTTCGCTTGCCTTCTATATAATTAAGTTGCATTCGACCAGGAGCAACAATCAATTG
>CAINEZ010000659.1 GCA_903847905.1 uncultured Bacteroidota bacterium | reverse complement strand
TCATGCAAAAGTCATATGCAAACCCTTTTTTCTTGTTTAATATTCCCCACCTTATACCAGCATTTTTTGTTTTGTAAATTGCAGCACCATCAAACCCATCAGCTGCTGAAATAATAAATGTTTTTGAGTTATAAAAATGTACGGAGGTAATATCATGATATGCAATACGTGTTAAGTTATTCCAGTTTTTCCCGCCATTGGTTGTTTTAAGCATTCTGCCATTTTTACCAAAAGCATAAACAGTATCATTTGAAATAACTTTTATTATTTGAAGATAATCGGTAGTTAAGGTGTTTTGTAAAACCCATGTTTTTCCGGCATCATTCGTTTTTATAATTGTTCCGTTATTTCCACAAGCATACCCTGTATATTTGTTTGCAAAACAAACGGAATATAATGTTTGAGAAGTTTTAGAATTTAAACTATCCCATGAGTTCCCACCATCAGTTGTTTTAAGAACAATCCCGTTTTGACCAACCACATAACCATTCAGTGAATCACAAAATGTAATGTTATTTAATGTATTTGATTTCCTTGCAGAATAAACCTCTTTCCACATTTGTTGCGAATACAAACTGCATGTAGCTTGAAAAGCTATAAATAATATTACTATTTTTTTAAACATAATTCGAATAAAAACTGGAATAAAATATAAAAGATGAATATTTTTTCATTCTCCCCAGATCTGCTTATTTAATTTATTCACTTTTTGTTTGTTTACCACAAAGCCTTTTTCCCGTATATATGTTCCACATTCTTCCACCAGCACATAACCTTCTTCGCCTTTCCATTTGGCTATGTATGGATTATAAAAACATTTAGAGGGTTGGGAATAAATATTTTCCGGGTCTTTTATAAAAGCGCGGCAATCGGTGCACATGTGGCGAAACTCGCAATCTTTACAAACATCTATTTTATCTTTGTTTACAAACCATAAATCTTTGAAGCCGGGTTTTTCTATCGCTTCAACAAGTGTAGTATTTTTTATATTTCCAAAACTTTTACTCATTGAAGGGCAGTTTTTTATTTCCCCGTTTTCATCAATACACACTTTGCGGTTGAGGCAGGTATTGTGGAGTTGGGATTCGGTAAAATGTTCAATGTTTGTTGAAAAATACTTAGCAGCAATTACTCCACAATTTTCAGAACTTTCGATATTTTCTTTAACAGAAAATATTTGTGCTCTAATACTTGATTTATTTATTCTTGATTCTTCATTTGAATTATAAATAAATATTCTACCAATTCTTTTATGCTTTTTACATAATTCAATAATTTTACTATTACTTATTTCCTCATCATTTTTGAAAAATATTTCAATATTCACAATTTTTGAGTTTCTTATTTTGTGTAATGATTTATCGATATTTTCAATTATAAAATTATCATAATATCTAATTTGAATATGATGGCAATTTAATTCGTCAAGTTGTAATAATATATTTGATAGTTGATGCTCAGAAGATTTATTAAAATCTATAATTGAATTTGTAATTTTTGCCGGATAATCCCATTCATCGCTTATTTCAGGAAAATGTTTTAATTCTTTTTTTGAGCATAAAAAAATATATTCATTAGAAATAAGCCAATCCATTATTTTATTTACCTCATCATAATTTAGCTTTTTTAATTCACAAATCACTTCATTTATATTGTTGGCGTTTTTAAGAGCATATAATACTTCATTATCAATAAAAGCCATTTCCTG
>CAINEZ010000658.1 GCA_903847905.1 uncultured Bacteroidota bacterium | reverse complement strand
CGTTTCTTCTTTCTTTTCTTCTTCCATCTTTAACATGCCCAGCGAGTGCAAAAGATTATACCACGAAAGCATCTTCTTAATATCAGAAGCATAAACTTTCTCTTTATTATAATCAGGCAGCACTTCTTCAAAATATTTTTTCAGTTTTGCATCATCTAATTTTGGATCAATGCAAGGACCACCTGATTCTTTTTTAAATATCAGATCCACCACATCCTTTAGGAGAACATCCTTATCAGTTGTAAAAATACTGATGTCCTCTAATGAACTTACTTTATCAGAAACATAAACCGGAAATCTTTTTTTATCAACCAGCGATTCAACGATAATCCCGTTTTTTGTTTGTGCAATCGATTTGAACAATCCGCCTTTACCCGAAATTGACATTATGTCTTTTAAATTCATGATCTTTTAATTTTTTTCAAATTTATAAAATTTCCTTTCAGTTAATACAATAATTTTTTAGTCATAATCAACAAAATCCTGTTAATAAAATTTATGGACTATTTCACAATACGATAATTTTTGTATTCACCGATTTTAAATCCTGTATTCTTCTCTATCCAACAAATCAAGCAGGCTTTTATTGAAAATCTTTTTTTTGCAGGATCAAAATCAAATGTCCAGTTCTTTTTGTTTATTCTGTCCTTCATCACGGCAGGGTGAGTACCTGTGAAATTCGCCAGAGAATCTATTTGTGAATAATCGAACTGATCTGTTTTTGGAATATTTTTTTCCATCCAATCATCATTATGCCACATTTTGTGAAAGTGCTGCTGCTTGGCTTGTTGCAACACAGGCGGCTTTACCCAGCCATAATGATAAATATATGCATCCACAGGTTTAACTTGCATGATCTTGTTGCCCAGCCTGAAACCCTGTGCATCACGGAATGAACGTATGTCTTTATTATATTTTAAAACCCTGATTTCCCTGCGATACCATTTTCTTGAATCACCAATAAAATCATAAGATCCGTAAAAATGAAGATATTTAAAAAGTAAGCCTTCTACCCTATCGTTGTCTTTCCATTTTTTCATAGCTTCAAAAATTGCAGCATAATATTTTTCGTGAACCACTTCATCTCCCTGTATATAAAAAGCCCAGTCGGTATCAGGCGATATAGCTGCAAAAGCTTTATCAGTTTCAAGCGCGAGAACCCGGCCTCCTTCACGCAGCGAATCATCCCACACCGTTTCAATGATTTTTATTTTAGGTGAATTTATAGATTTGATAAGGTTCAGAGTATCGTCTTCCGAATTTCCCACAGCTACAATAAACTCATCACAAAGCGGAAGTATGGATGTAACGGCTTCAACAATGGGATAGTCGAATTTTATTGCGTTGCGGACAAAGGAAAAACCTGTTACTTTCATTTTTAAATTCTTTTAATATAAACGAAAATTAATATTTTTCAGTCTTAAAATAATACTTTAATATTTTTTTGTAAACTTCATACAAACCAAATACTCCCATCAAATATATCAGTGGAAGTATATACATCAAAAAACGAAATTCCTGATCTGAATAAGTACATGCTATAATAAATAAATGCGAAATAATTATTGACATTATGATTGATATACCTATATTCCTTCTTAAAAAAACTGCTCCTATTAATGATAATATGTAAGCAGGTAACATCCATAACAAGAAACGAATTATAAACTTTGTGGAATTCCATGGACGGTATATAGGTAAAAGTTCTGCGGCTACTCTATGTATTGCTAGTTTTGTAACAGTTATTGGGTGTTTTAATATATACATAAACCCTAATTTGGAATAATTATTTTCGGAAGCTGTTTCTTTTGGCATATCGAGTTGTGATTCTTTATGCCCCCAAATTATTTCTCCTTTTAAAAGCAAATCATGTGTTTCTAAAACCTTTACGTTATTGCTGAAGACCGGAACATAAATTAGTATCAGGAAAAAAGTAATAATAATAGATGCAACAGATATTATTTTAATTTTCAAATTTATTTTCTGAGCTATTATTGCAAAACAAAAGAATATTGGAAAAATTATCAATCCGTTTGGTCTTATCAGCGCAGTATAGGAAATAATAATCAATGAAATTATATAAAATTTCAGATTGTTTTTTATGACAGCTTTATATATTGTCCATGTTGATATTGTCAGCATTGATGAATAAAAGGATTCGGTGTGTATAAATAAATGCCATTGTGTAATAAAAGGATTTATAAGATAAAACCCGGCTGCTAATAAACCCGCTGCTTTGCTTTTGGTAATTGATTTCCCAATATCGTAAAGAGCCAACGATGCAAGTAAAGCAAAAATCAACTGCATTATTAATACAAACGACAGATCCATCCCTGCTGTTTTTACAAAAGCTATTAGAAAAATATATCCTGTATATTTACTTTCGTCTTCTATAAATTTCTGATGGTTTATAACTCTTTCAGCGCCGTCGAGGTATCTATAAGCATCGTATCCGTATTGAATTCCGCCTTTTCCTGTGCAAAGTTCTCCATTTGTCCAATTAATATAATTGAGGTAGAAAAATCTGCTTAAAGCAAGTATGATTAATAGGAAATATATTGTTCTTCTATTTACATTACTGATAAATGAGAAGCCGGTTACTTTCATTACGTAGTTTTGTTCAAAGTTTATGCTGAAAAAAAATATTAACGATTAAGGGCTGTTAACGGCGGCGGTTCCGATAGCTATCGGAATAGAGCACCTGCCCGTCCGGTCAGGCGGGCTTCCGTGTCTGCTCCACAAATATTTTTAAAGTTACAAACTTTTCCGTCAACCACCCCCGATAGCTATCGGGACCGCCGCTGGTTGCAGACCTAAGTTACATGCTGGGCAAAATTCGTTCTTCTGTTCGAAGTTTGCGAAAATATTCAAGTATCTGCTCTGTCGTCAAGTTTGCAAGCTCTGCACTAAGTTTATCACGAACCTCACGCATAAAACCTACAGCATCAAAATTCTTTGTTTTTTTATTTTTTTTGTCTTTAGTCTCCATATTCTACGATTTCTTTTGGTGAGCGTATATCTATTGTCGGGTAGCCAAGTTTTATATTTACTGAGTTGTAGCCTCGTATCCGTGTCACATTTACAATATGTTTAAAATTCCAACTTGCTAATATGTCGACTCGCTGTATTGTCGCTATTGCGATATGTAAACAGTCTGCAAAGCTTGTTTTGCCCACAACTTTTTCTGATATATATGCCTTTGCTAATTCTGTCGCTTCGTCTGTAATTGATATATATTCGAAATTGTCGCTGGGCAGCGATTTTATCAAGTCTTTGATATGCTGCGGTGCCTGTCGCAACTCTTGTTCTGTCACTTCAGAATAGATAACTTTAATTCGTCCAAGCCGAACCTGATCAATAAGCCAATTCGATTCAAATGTAAACTCATCATCAAAACAGCCTCCTATTACAGAAGTGTCTATATAAATGTGTTGTGGTCTCATAGTTAGTAATGTATTGGCTACAAATTTAAGAAATTAATTTGATAAAAATTGGCTATTGTCAAAAATGTTTAGTTACCTTGCCGATAACTTCTTTATACCCGTACTTTTTTAATGGTAAACGTAAGGTTATCCATTATTTTAGTTGGATTGCTGTACTTTTTCTATGTCAAACTGTTTAACTAAATACCTGTATAATTAAACGGTGTAATTCCTTTCAATTCCTTTTTAATCTTATCAGAAATTTTCAGCTTATCAATAAATTTATGTAGTTTTTCCTTAGTGATCTTTTCATTATGACGAGTCAATTCTTTCAATGCTTCATAAGGTTTGTGATAGCCTTCTCTTCTAAGAATTGTTTGAATAGCTTCGGCAATTACAGCCCAGTTTTTATCGAGATCATTCTTTATCACTTCTTCATTTACTAAAAGTTTTTCAAGTCCTTTCATCAACGATTTAAAAGCAATTACCGTATGAGCGATAGGCACTCCTATATTTCTTAGAACAGTAGAATCGGTAAGGTCGCGCTGTAAACGTGATATTGGAAGTTTTGCAGAAAAGTGTTCATACAAAGCATTTGCAACGCCAAGATTACCTTCTGAATTTTCAAAATCGATGGGATTTATTTTATGAGGCATAGCCGATGAACCTACTTCTCCCTTTTTAATTGTCTGTTTAAAATATTCCATTGAAATATAAGTCCACATATCGCGATTCAAATCAATTAGAATGGTGTTTATCCTTTTCATATTATCAAAGAATGCTGCCAGGTTATCGTAATGTTCAATCTGCGTAGTGGTTTGAGAACGATGCAATCCGAGCTTTTCGTTAACAAAAATATTTGCAAAAGTTAACCAGTTAATACCAGGGTATGCTACATTATGAGAGTTGAAGTTCCCTGTCGCCCCGCCAAACTTAGCAGAGAAAGGTATTTTTTCAAGTTCTTTTACCTGAACTTTTAATCGTTCTGAAAAAACTTTAATTTCTTTTCCTAATCTTGTAGGCGATGCAGGTTGACCGTGTGTATGCGCCAGCATGGGTATTTTCGCCCATGTTTTTGAAAGTTCATCAAGCTTGTTTATAAGCAAATCAAATAACGGCGTAAGATATTTTTCAAAAGTTTCTTTCAGTGATAAAGGAATTGCGGTATTATTAATATCCTGTGAAGTTAATCCGAAATGAATGAATTCTGCATATTTGGACAACCCGAGTTTTTCAAATTTTTCTTTCAGATAATATTCAACCGCTTTCACGTCATGATTGGTAATCTTTTCAATCTCTTTTATTTTTAATGCCTCAACAGTATTAAAATCGGAATATATCTTCCTGACTTTTTTAAAATAATCCTTTTTGAATCCTTTCAGTTGCGAAAGCGGAATTTCGCACAGAGAAATAAAATATTCTATTTCCACATAAACCCTGAAGCGAATAAGGGCATATTCTGAAAAATATTTTGCAAGGTCTTCTGTCTGTTTTCTGTACCGCCCGTCAACAGGACTTATTGAAATAAGAGAGGATAATTCCATCGTTATAAATTTTATATGCAAATATACGATAACAATTTATTTATAAAGAATTATTGTTTTTTAATAAAAATATATTTATGTTTGTTTTTTTAAATTTCATCCGTTAATAAAACAACAAACTCCAAACAACAAACAAATTTGAATTATTAAAACAAACAACATGAAGAAATTTACAATTATTTTGTTATCCATT
Source organism: uncultured Bacteroidota bacterium (assembly GCA_903847905.1). Lineage (GTDB taxonomy): Bacteria > Bacteroidota > Bacteroidia > Bacteroidales > CG2-30-32-10 > CAINEZ01. The sequence goes on along the minus strand of CAINEZ010000658.1, from coordinate 18,038 downwards.
GCCATTGCTGGATTTTCAACAAAAGCCTTTGCTCAAATTAAAAAGCATATACTTTTTGAGCATTTCACAAATGCAGGTTGCATCCCATGCGCAGCACAAAATCCAATTTTCGACACAGCTATTCTTGTGAAACATTTCAGTTATGTAAAACACTGCGAATATCATGCCGACTGGCCGGGTACTGATCCCATGAATGCTTATAATGCTTCCGATGTTGCTGCACGTGTTTCATATTATGGAGTAACCGGTGTTCCGAATATAAAGATGTCCGGAAATAAATATTCTGGTTCGCCTGTCAATGTTACGGTAAAAATGACACAAGATGCGGCATCCGTTCCAAGTCCTTTGCAAGTGAAAGTAAGAGAATCCTCTAACGGAATTAGCCGCAATGTAAAAGTTACTGTTTATACACTTTCACCTTTGCCTGCAGGATCTTATAAAGTAAGAACCGCTGTTGCAGAGAGTGTAAAGAATTACACTTCAGCCCCCGGCACTAATGGTGAAAAAATTTTTAAAGATGTATTCCGTAAAATGCTACCTAATACCTCGGGCGATAATTTCACTCCGGCAACTACTTCCGGAGATTCCATAATATTTACATATAACTACAACCTTGATCTTGTTAACTGGGATACTACAAAAATATACACTATGGCCTGGGTGCAGGAAGAAACATCAAAAGAAGTGATTAATTGCGGCTCATCATTAGATCCATTACCGAAATGGAAAGTTGTATGCCCTGATGAACCGATTAAAACATCTGTTCCATTAGGTATTTCAAATTTTGCCCCTACCTTATATAACCTCGGTAACACTTCTCTTAATTTCAGAATTAAACTCATAAAGTTTCAGCCTTCAAACTGGATGGTGAATTTTACCGAGGGCAGTACCCCTATAACAGATTCCATTGATATTAATATTGCCCAGGGTAATTCCGTATCGTTAGCATTGGAAGTAACTTCAGGAGCCACTCCTGCAATCGGGGAATATTACGTTACAATTACAGACCTCGGCGATCCAACAACATTACCACTAAAATTTACTTACCTTGTTAATTCAGGCATTACAGACCTTATCATAAATAACGATGTTGCTTGGGGAAACGGATTAACTATATATTCCACTGAAACATTCCAGGGTAACTATATTAAAGGATTGAACTACGCAAATGAAACAAGTTTTGCTGTAACAAAACTTAATGTTTTTACAAGCTTAACAAAATTCAATAAGATCGGCGATATAAAACATCTTTATTTCAATGTTGGCTGGTCATTCCCGTCTTTTACTATTGAAAGTACTACCGCATTCAAGAGCGTTCTTGATAACGGCGGTAATATGTTCGTTTCAGGTCAGGATATCGGTTGGGATACATGGGCTAATTCTACCAGCAGCAACGGGAATTCAACCACACAATTTTTTTATACCAATTATTTAAAAGCTACATGGAAAAATGATGGCAGCACTGCGAATAATAATATTAAAGCGATAAGTTCAGATCCAATATTTGGAGCTGTTACTACTTCAAATTTAGTAAATGTTTATGGCAATGCGTATTTTTATCCTGACCGCATTAACCCTACTTCTACTGGCAGGGCTATTTTTTATTACAAAAATAATGCAGATTCTGTTGGCGCTGTAAGATCAAATATCAGTACCTTTAAAACTGTCTATCTTGGATTTAGTCTTGAACAATTATCGGATACCAATGTAAGTAAAATGATCATAAAACAATCTCACGACTGGTTTCATAATTTGATAAGTTCTGCAGAATTTGATCTTGCCATGAAGCAGGAACAACTCGGGCAGAATTATCCTAATCCCGCTGATAACAGCACGAGCATTAATTTATCGGACATATCCGAAAATATGATTTTAAAGGTTTCAGATATCACAGGACGTGTAATCATTGAACAAAATGTTGCCAAGGGGACAACAATGCTTGTATTAAATACATCCCCGCTTAGTGAAGGAATTTATTTATACAGTTTGCTTAATGAAAACAAACTGATAGGTTCAAAACTTATGCAGGTTGCCCGATAAATAGTGTTTGGCAACATCAGTCATTAAATAAAAAAATGTCATCTTCCTGTTTCTGGTGACATTTTTTCTTTTTTTTCTTTGTTTCAAAATTTATTAATAATGCGAAAGATTAAAAATCCTTTTGTAAAAATTGAAGATTACTGTTGTTTCGGATGTTCACCTGATAATCATTTTGGATTGCGGATGGAATTTTTTGAAGACGGTAATGAGATAATTTCCGAATGGACACCCTCGCAACATTTACAAGGTTACACAAATGTGCTTCATGGAGGTATTCAATCTACCCTGATGGATGAAATTGCTTATTGGGTAGTTCTGATAAAGCTCAAAACAGCAGCAGTTACATCAAAAATAGAAATTAAACTTAAAAAAACCGTTTACATGGACAAAGGAAATATTTTCCTTCGCGCCAAATTAGTTGAAGTTATCAGAGATAAAATTGCCCATGTATATGTCAGCCTTTCTGATTCGGAAAATAAAATTTGTGCAACAGGTAATATTTATTACTACTTATTTTCTTTAGAAGAATCAATAAAAAATTATAATTATCCAAAAGATTATTCCATTTTTTTTGAAAATAATTAATATGAGTAAGCTAAGAATAACAGCTGTATCATACCTCAACACTCTTCCATTTGTATATGGAATAAGAAACTCCGGTTTACTTGAGAATTATGACCTGCAACTTGATATCCCTTCGGAATGTGCAAGGAAGTTTATAAAAAAAGAAACGGATATTGCCTTGGTACCGGTAGCTGCCTTAAAAAAAATAAACCTGTCTGCCGGCGGGCAAGATTCATATAAACTGCTGAATGAATATTGCATCGGGAGCAATGGTAAAGTCAGGTCGGTTCTTTTATTATCTCAGGTTCCTCTAAATACCATCCGAAATATTCACCTTGATTATCATTCTCTCACTTCAGTTAATCTGGCAAAAGTATTATCAAAGCATTTTTGGAAAATAAATCCCGGATGGATAAACCTTAATGAACATACCGAAATAAATATGACTAGCATGGAAAGCGTTGTAGCAATTGGAGATAAAACGTTTTTGCTTGAAAAAGAATTTAAGTACGTGTATGACCTGGCTGCCGAGTGGAAAAAATTCAGTGGTTTACCTTTTGTTTTTGCCTGTTGGGTAGCCGACAAAAATTTGCCGGAAGAACGTATTAAAAATTTTACAGATGCACTTGAATGGGGCGTATTGAATAAAAAGAAAGCCGTTGAAAATTTGTTTGATGCTAAGAAATTTCCTTCAGTAAACATTGAAGAATACCTTGAAAAAAATATAGACTTTATTTTTAACACTAAGAAACATCAAGCGCTCAAGCTTTTTCTTGAATATATAGACTTCATGGAAAAGTAATTCAAAATTTTAATTTAAAATATTTCAATCTTTTATGTTTTTTACAAATATAATTTCTATTTTAGCGACATAAAAAAATAATTTTAAAGTACTTTCCTCATGAAAAAAAAGCTTATATATCTTGTAATTATTGTATTTATTGCTTCTTCGTTTAATTATGTGGCAGCTGAAAAAACTTCAGATCCTGCTAAAATGTCCGTTGTAAAAGGGAAGAAAAAATGTTTTAAGCGGATAAAAGCTTATTTCCGTTACAATGAAATGAATTATAATGGAGCTTTGCGTATATATCGTGAAATCTACGAAAATGATAAAAATGATGCAAAATTAAATTTCCTTATTGGTAAATGCTATGTTAATATTAATGATATGGACAATGCATTAATATATTTAAAAAAAGCCAATAAACTAAAACCGGATGTTAACAAGAAGTTGCATTTTTTTATGGGCGAAGCATACCAATATCTCGGATATCTTGATAGCGCTATCACTGAGTATTATGCTTATCAATCAAAAATTTTGAAGAATGACCCTGTTGTTGATGATCTCTTACAGGCTGTAACTGCCAAAGAAATGATTGAACACCCTGTTAACGTTAAGATCAATAATTTAGGAGAGAATATAAATTCCCAGTATGATGATGGGATACCTGAAATTACTCCCGATGGAAAAACTCTGATCTTTACTTCAAGAAGACCTGATACTAAAGGTGGTGGTATTGACATTAATACAGGGCAATATTTTGACGATATTTACATTGCAACTTGGAACGATGAAGAAAATAAATGGAATACAGCAACAAGTGCTCAGGGTGATTTGAACACAGCAGGGCATGACGCTATACTAGGACTCTCTCCTGACGGAAATACAATTTTTGTTTACCGTAACATTCCTAAAGTTACAGGCAGTGGTGATATATATTATTCCACCAAGAGAGCTGACGGGAAATGGTCAAGTCCGAAAACTATGGGCAAACCTATTAATTCTTCTTATTTTGAAGGCTCCTGCAGTCTTTCTCCTGATGGTAACATGTTTTATTTTGTAAGTGAACGAAAGGGAGGATATGGAAATGCAGATATTTGGAAAAGCAAACGTATTGGTAAAAATTTATGGGCAAAACCTGTTAACCTTGGACCATCTGTTAATACTGATGGAGACGAAATGAGTGTATTCGTGCATCCTGACGGGAAAACTCTCTTTTTCTCGTCTAACGGACATAAAACAATGGGAGGCTACGATATTTATATGACTCAAATGAATCCCGATTCATCATGGACAACACCTATAAACCTTGGCTATCCAATCAACACAACAAAAAATGAACTTAGTTTCGTAATGACTGCCGATGCTAGAAAAGCATATATCACAAGTAATAAAGATAATGGTTTTGGCGGAGCTGATATTTATGAAATTGATATGACAAAATATAATTTTCCTTTTAATATTAAAGATGGACAAGAAACTTCCGAAATCAAACTCGAAACTAATCTTTCTATCCTTAAAGGAAGTGTAATTGAATCAAGCGCAGCGCAGCAAGTAGAAACCGAAATGACTATTAGAGACGTTGCTTCAGGAAAAGAAATTAAAATTCAAACAAATGAAACTGGTGATTATTTCGTTACACTTAAAGGAGATAAAGAATATGAGATAATTGTTAATGCTCCCGGATATAAAAATTATTCTGCCAAAGTAAAACTACCTTTCGATAAAGAAAAAACATATTCTCTTGTAAGGCTTATCGTACTTGAAAAATTACCGGCAGAAAAAAAGTAATATAAACTTTGATAAAGGTATATTGGTGCATTTTTTATATGCCCCAAGTTTCAATAACCAAGATACTTTACAAGTACCCTTTGAATTTGAAATTTGGAATTTGGGACTTTAAAAATTTATGGTATAAGTAAATATGTTTGTTTGTCATTCTTTCCAAAGCAGTTTATTTTTTTTATACAGTCTCCCCTGCCATGTATCCCTTTCTTCCATACTTTTTTCAATCTTCTGTAACAACTGATCTGTGCGTAATAAACCGAATCCCCCTTTCACTAAAAAACGAGGGGGAACTTCTGCTGTAAATCTTTCGATTATTATTGAAGGGTTTAGCCTTTCAGTGAAATCAATAATAAAATCAATATATTCATTAAGAGTGAAAATTTTATAATTATTTGCGTGCTTCACAAAATCATTTGCAAGAGGTGTGTCTTTAATTATCTGCAACTGGTGAAATTTTATGCTTGATACTGGAAGATCTGAAATGATACGTGATTGCAAAAGCATTTCTTCTTTGGTTTCGCAAGGGAGTCCGAATATTATATGAATGCCGGTGTGAATATTTCTTGCAGCAGTTTTTTTTATTGCATCAACAGATTGTTCAAAAGTATGTCCGCGGTTTATACGTTCAAGAGTATTGTTATTGCAAGATTCCACACCATACTCAATTGATATGAAATATTTTTTATTTAGTTCTGCAAGATAATCTAATATTTCGCCGGTTATGCAATCTGGTCGCGTACCTATTGATAAACCTATTACTTCAGGACGTGAAAGAGCTTCGGAATATTTTTCTTTTAATATTTCTAAGGAACCGTATGTGTTTGAGAAAGCCTGAAAATAGACAATGTATTTTGAAGCCCTGCGATAACGGACTTTGTGAAATTCAATGCCTTCTTCAATTTGCTGTGTTATTGATTTTTCGGGAGAGCAATATGATGGGTTAAAAGCATTGTTATTGCAATAGATGCATCCGGTAGTTCCAAGTGTTCCATCTCTGTTTGGGCAGGAAAATCCGGCATTTACAGAAAGCTTTTGTATTCGTTCTCCAAAATGTTCTACACAGTAATTGCTGTAAGCATTGAAGCGACGGTTATGTTTCCACGTGTATTCCATTGATTGGTGGTGTAAAAAAGTAAAGTACCAGTTTCAGGAAATTAATGAAACTTCCTGCTAAAATTTTATTCTCATCTGTGCTTTTACTTCTGATTTTGTGTTACCATTAATCTGCGTAAGACCTGTCCCTATTATATTTCTGTTGCTATAGTCGGTTTGCGCAAACCTTAACCATACATCAATATTTCTATTTATCCTGTAATGCATTGTAATGTAATATCGGGTTCCTTTATAATAAAAAGCAGGGATAGAATATCCATACAGAACATCGTCTTCAAAAGAGTATATGCGACTGTCATAAGTATCAGCATCAAAAAGCGCATAACGTATAGAAAAAGAAAATGGACTTTTTAATTTTTTAAAATTAACATCCTGATATATAATGTAACCCTTTTGAGGCATACCATTGCCTATAATATAACGAGTAAATTCAATGCGATTACTTAGGGTAATTGAAGAAGATATTTTATAAAATGCGTTATACCTGTAATTTTGTTTAAGCGTTTTTGAAGGAATGGCAAGCATATCGCTAACAGCAGGGTCATTAATTTCTTTATCAATCTGACGATATCTAACATACATCTCAAGTTTTTTTGATGGTTTCCAGTTTATTTGTACAGAATAATCAAGCGCTTTGGATGGAGCATCAACTCTGTATCTTAGCCATGGAAAAGAAATATTATCCATATATGCATTAACGGTAAAACCACGCGCAGGTTTCAGTAGGACACCAAGGTAAATCCCTTTTTCATCAGCAGGAGTGCTGCTTTCAGCAAAAGCTGAAGTATAGAGCGCCTGGTATTTTTTATCATAATTCCTGTAAAGAACCGACAAGGAAACCCTGGGGTCAAGGCTCATCAAGACACCTGTAAGAAATGCTTTCGCATTGTTTTCGCTTCGAGATATTTCACCGAAAAAATTTAAGTTTTTAAAAATGTAGCTGTAATCAAATCCGATGTTCGTATTTTCTTTTCCATTAAACTGAAACTGATTGTAAAGTTGTAACTGTCGCTGAAAGTCAGCGCTGTATTCGCTTTTGAATGCAGTAGCGCCAATATTAAGTTTATTTGTTTTATAACAAAAATGCCCGCCTATCGATGTTTCGTTTATTGCATCTTTATCAGCAACTTCGGAAGGAATAGAATGAAGACCGGTTTGCTGAAGCGATGAAATATAAAGTACTTCGCTTGTTGAGGAGTCAACAGAAGTAATATTGGCATCAATCTTTTTACTCGAAAAGAACATTGAAAATTCGAAATCCTTAAATCCAAGAGTTGTTCCCAACCCTCTCATATAAAGATTGTCAGTTACAGAAGTATAAGGACTTATTCCCTGTCCATTTTTTTTAATTCCCGTACCATCTGCTGATTTGCCAAATCCGAATCCTGTCCATAAAGTAAGCCCCTGTCCGAATTGTGCCTGAAAATCGCCAATTGCAAGAGCTTTAACTATACCGAAATCTTTCATGTAAAAATGAGCGGAATAATAATCGAACCCATTTTTCTGAGTACCTTTAAAAAATTCTTCCCCAGCATCCTTTTCTGCGGTAACACCAATACTAATATTATTATAATACGTAAATCTGTACTTTGCAAAAATTACTTCGGGGCTTCCAAGATAGCGCGAATTGGGGCTTGCGTTCAACGCAGAATCAGTAATCGGCGAAAAGCCCTGCTGTTCTTCCAAAATTTGTTGAGAACGAATAATAAGTTGGTTATTTCCGTTTTGTATCATTTCGTTAATAGAAAAATGCCGGTTATTCACGTCATTCGAAACATAAACATAAGGGATAAGTTTGGAAATAGTTTCCAAATCAAATCCTGTAATACTCTGGAGTTCTAGTAAAGAAAGAAGATTCCCGTTCTTTTTAATATGATCGAAAAGGTTACTAATTTGAATATCGCTTAAAACCATAAGCTTTTCAAGTTCATCAGTTGTTGTGTTATTCAGGTTAATTGGATGTTTCTGATAATAATTAAGGTTTTCCAGCAGATCAGTATAATCAAGTTCTGCATCAGTTTGTTCTGCAATACTTTCTAATTTTTGGTTAATATCTTCCTTGTCAGTATCAGTAGAATCAAGAACATTTTTTTGCGCAAATCCTGTAATAAAAGAAAACAGGAACAACCCTGAAAATGCAAGAATAGTCTTGAAGAAAAAAGTATATAATTTGAATGTTCTGAATTTACACATTTTATTTTTGAAAGTTAAAGGAGATAATAAGGTAAAAGGCATAAGGATTTCCTCTATACCATATACCTTTATTCCTTTTTATAATAAGTTCTTTTTTCATTCTGCTGTGTGTGTTCCTGTTGATTTGCTAAAATGATATATTAGTGAAACCTGTGGAGTGAAACCAAGAGTTTGATGATAGGAAGCAGCAAAATCGAGGTTGAAATTAGCTTGCTCAATGCCAAAACCAAAAGAATTAAGGACTGGATTTGTAGAAATTCCTGTTCTAAAATAAAGCGCTTTAATAGGATGATATTCTATGCCTGCTTTAAATACAGGATCATATTGAATGTCCTTGTCAGATTCAACAGCAAGGATAACTTTATCAGAAAATAAATATGAAAGTCCTAATTTCACAATAGTAGGAGCGCGTTCGTCATTGTATGAGGCAACTTTAGCGCGTGTAGGGTTAAAGACATGAGTTCCTATAACAAGATTTTTATTTATCTTATAACGCAAACCTATTTCTGCTGCAACAGTAGATGAGTTACCGTAATTTTCTGCAATATGTGTTGAAAGATAATCAAGCTGTACTCCGACAGAAAATTTTGTTCCGAAACTTTTTGCATAAGCCAGCCCGATTTTGTTTTCGTTGTATTGCGTATAACCAAAATATGTCGTGCTTAATCCAAAGACTCCTGATTTTGTAGGAAGAACAATGGCTCCTGCTTTCAATCCGAGGTCTTTCAATCCAAAATGATTTTCGTAATATATTCCTGCCGACAAGTTTTTTACTCCTGTTAAACCTGCCTGATTATTATTAATTGACCAGAAATCATTAAGTGTAACGGTTGCATTCGACATGCCTGCAGGGGCACCGCCAATCGGCCAGTTTTCGCCTGTGGCAAAACAGGAAAAGCCTATAAGGTTAAACAATATTGTTGAAAAATAAAAGCATTTTATCATAATTTTTTTCTAAATTGACAACTAAAATACATGAAAAAAATCAGTTGGAACAAATATAATTTTTTATTGTAGATTCTTTTTTTGAGGTATTGAAAAAAGGCATTTTAGTTAAAAAAACATTTTATCTTTACTTTTGCTTACAATTTATTTCAGTAATGAAAGAAATATTAAAATCATTCGGAAAACAGGTTATTTTCTGGTTTTTGTTCTTTGCTTTGTCAAGGATAATTTTTCTTGTTTACTATAATAAATATTTAACAGGCATTGATTTTATAAGTATGGTCGCAGTATTCTGGCATTCCCTTAAACTCGATCTGAGCACAGTGTGTTATATCATGTCAATCCCTTTTTTACTGCTGACAATGCAATCATTGTTTAGTAGAAACTGGATGAATAAAGTTATTCTTTTTTACCATTCGTTAATAATTTTCACATACTCTCTAATAACCACTGCTGAACTGGGAATATATGATGAATGGCAAACAAAGCTAAGTTCCAAAGCTATCAAATACCTGGAAAATCCCGGAGAAGTATATAGTTCTGCATCCACTGTTGTTTTCTTTTTGTTACTGCTTATTTTATTTGCACAGTTTTTCATTGGATTTATTTCGTATAAGAAGTGGTTCTGGCATAAGATACAAAAATCAGCAGGCAATATTTATTTTTCAATTATCTTTTTTCTTATAACGCCGGTTTTATTGGGTATCGGGTTAAGAGGCGGTTTACAGCAGATTCCGATTAATCAAAGCGATGCTTATTTTTCAAAACATGATATACTGAATTTAACTGCTGTAAATTCGGGATGGAATATGATACACAGTATTCATCAGAATTTTTATTCGTTGGAAAAAAATCCTTTTCAGTATTTCAAAACCGGAGAAGCAGAAAAGATAGTAGCAGAAATTCATAAAATATCAAAAGATACTACAGTTCGGATTTTAAAAACAGATGAACCGAATATTGTTATGATTTTACTTGAAGGATGGTCGGCTGACTTGATAGAATCGCTCGGAGGTGAAAAAGGAATAACGCCATATTTCAGAAACATGGAAAAAGAAGGAATATTATTTACACATATTTATTCTTCCGGTTCGCGCTCTGAACAAGGAATGTCGTCGGTATTCGGAGGGTGCCCTGCCACTCCGCTTGCACAGATTGCGCGGCAGCCCGATAAATTTGTTAAGTTACCAAGCCTTACGAAAAAGCTTTTTTCAAAAGGTTATCATACTTCATATTATTTCGGCGGCGATCTTGAATATGGAAATATCAGGGGATATATTTACTCTAATAATTTTGAACGAATTGTTGAAGAAGCCGATTTCAGCAGCAGTTTGCCACACGGGAAACTTGGCATACACGATGAATTTATTTATCCCATATTACTCGAGGATTTAAACAATGAAAAAACGCCTTTCTTTTCTGTATATTTTACCTTGAGTACGCATGCTCCATTCGATATCCCCAATTTTAAAGAGCCTATACAATGGCCAAAACTTGAAAAAGAATATGTAAATTCCGCTTATTATTCCGATAGTTGCTTAGGCGACTTTATTTCAAAAGCAAAAAAAACTGACTGGTACAAAAATACTCTTTTTATAATAGTTTCCGACCATGGACATAGTTCATACAAAGGTTATGAATACTGGAACAGCGATTATCAGAAAATCCCGATGATGTTTCTGGGCGGCGCTATAAAGGATGAGTATAAAGGAACACAAATTAATAAATATGGTTCACAGGTTGATATTGCCTCAACATTACTGCATCAGTTGGATATGAAAAGTGATAAATTCAAATGGAGCAAAAACCTTCTGAATCCATATAGTCCCGATTTTACATATAGCGCTTTTGAAGTGGGATTTAACTGGAGGTGCGCCAATGGGGAATTTGTTTATGATTACAACATGAATAAATATCTTGATGAAAAATTACCACCGGCTAAAAAAGATTCAATTGAAAAAGCAGGAAAAGCATATCTGCAGCAGGTTTACAGAGAATATTTTGAATATTAATGTTGCTGATAAAAATTTATTGAAAGCATAGAGGGGAAGCGGGTATTGTTTAAATATATTACCTGTATATGAATTCTGAATACATGAGAATGAATAAATTTCGTTTATCAGGGTAAATATAATTTTGCGTGTATTAATAAAAAAGAAAATATAATTTTGTTCAAAAAAATAACCTTATGAAAACATACATCTCTATAATATTTGTTTCCATGTTTATGGCAACAAATATATTGTTTGCTCAGCAAACAGCAAATGACAGCACCGGCCTTCCTGGTGATAACTTCAATCTGCAGGGAGCGCTGCAAATGTTCAAAGATTCCAAGTCGCTCGAAGAATTTGAACAAAAACTCAATACTTTAGATAACCACATTAACAACTTAGACCTTAACGGGAACGATACTATTGATTATATTCGCATAGTTGATAAAAGCGAAGGTACATCTCATGCTTTAGTGCTTCAGGTAGCTGTAAACGAAAACGAATCGCAGGATGTTGCAGTAATTGAAATTGAAAAGAACGGAAATGAATCGGCAGTATTACAGATTTTTGGCGATGAAGAACTTTATGGCGACAGTGTCTTTGTAGAACCTGTTGACCAAAGCGATTTAAAACCGGGGCAGAAAGGTCCTATGTCAACGGTAAATGATGTAAAATTTGTAACTGTTAATGTGTGGTTATGGCCCTGCGTAAAGTTTATTTATGCTCCAGCATATGTAACATGGGCTTCGCCATGGAAATGGCACTATTATCCTGTATGGTGGAAGCCTGTACCTCCTTTAAAATGGAGAATATATAATAACTACTGTTTACCCTACCATGTGTTATATCACAGAGTATATGTACACCGTGTAATAATTGCACATAAAATTTATAAACCTTATCGCAGAACTTCTGTAATTGTTGTAAACAGATATAAACCCGCCCATTTGCAATATAAAGCTAACAAAGAAAAGCATTTTCAAAAACCTGTTAATAACAAACAGGTACAGGGAAATAATAAACTGGTACAGGGAAATAAAATGCAAAAAACACAGAAAAAACAGGGCGGTAGAAAAAAATAATACTTCGAATTTTTGCGATAATGTTGCAAAAAATAATTGATGAATTTACTTTGATCTTTATTAATACTACATCAAACAGCAATACTTAATATCGGCTGATTACAAATGGATTGTAGTACGCTAAGATTAACTGTAGGAATATTAGCTTTTTGAAATTCCACATTGTATTCCGAAATAAGGCAGTCTATCACTTCTGATACATGCCTCATTTTGTTTGCCATATATGCTTTTGCACCTGCAAACACAAAGCCTTCCGACATTTTTCCCTGAGCCGAATTAAACAAGGCTTGTGCAATACAGAACGGAGCATCGGTAAAATTGCATGTAGTTAAACAGCGCCATGGACATTTAAAGGGTTTTGTTTTTCCAAGCATTATCTGTTCAACAAAATCGTTTTTTATAACACGACCTGGTAATCCAACAGGGCTGTCAATAATTACAATATCTTCTTTCTTGCTATTAATATAACTTTCTTTAAATTCTGGTGAAGCGTCACATTCATAAGTTGGAACGAACAAGGTGCCAAGCTTAACAGCCTGTGCGCCCGATTGTATAATATCAAACATGTTTTTGCCTGAACTTATTCCGCCACCTGCAATTACAGGGATTTTTTTACCAAATTGCTCTTCAAATGGACGGAGAACGCTTACTGTTTCTTCTACCAATGAAGCAAGAGTAATTGAATTATCCGACAGGTCAGCTTTTGTAAACCCAAGATGGCCTCCGGCAAGAGGACCCTCAACCACCACGGCATCGGGTATAAAATGAAATTTGTTTGCCCAATATTGAAAAATTATCTTTGCAGCTTTAGCAGAAGATACTTTAGGAACCAACTTGGTATTATGATTTTTTAAACCGGCATGTTCTATAATGCTTGGAATTTTCAGGGGCAATCCTGCTCCCATGAAAATAACATCTATCTTTTCTTCAATGGAAGTGATAATCAGATCTTCATAGTCGGTCAATGCCAGCATAATATTTATGCCTATCACGCCATTGCTAAGTTTTCTCGCCTTTCTTATCTCTTTCCTTAACGCCCTTATATTCGCTTCACGAAAATTTTTCAAATAATCAGGTTCGGTCATTCCTATACCAACAGCGGAAATTACTCCTATACCTCCTTCATTTGCCACAGCAGCAGCTAAGCCAGACAATGAAATTGCAACGCCCATTCCTCCCTGAACAATTGGTAATTTTGCAGTGAGGTTGCCAATTTTTAAATTATTCATAAAATAATTTTTATTAAAAACTTTACAAAATTAATGAGAGAAAATGCAATAAAAACAAAACAGGGATAAAGAAATAATTTAAGGTATAGAAATTAAAAATAGGGGGGAATTATCTTGTTTTAGGTGCGAAATTTTGCAGGTTAATTGTAAAAATCAGATCAATTCGTTAAGTTTACTTGCATAATTTTTTGACACAGGAATAGAAAAATCAACTTTTTCGAAAAAAAGTTTATAGCCTTGTGGGTTTCCTTCAACTTTTTCTATAAAATTTATATTTACCAAATAAGAACGATGACATTTAAAAATAAATTTATCATCTTTTAATATTTGCTCTGCTTTGGTCATACTGCACCTCACCAGCTGACTTTTAACGGTTTCGTTATCTTTCCAGAAAACTTCAATATAATTATTTGCCGAACGGATAAATAATATCAAACTTATCTTAACTGAAAGACTATCTTTCTGATAATCCGAATCGAAGTGAACTATCTTTTCCTGTTTAATTTTATTATCATTTAGTTTTTTATTTAATTCGGTAGCGAACTTTAAATGCAATCGCAATATCCTGCTATAATTAATTATTATCAGTGCTGATATAGGAAACACTGCAACCAGCAATAATGTTATTACAATATTATACTCAAATTCAAGTATTCGGATTCCAAACTTTCTACAGAAAAGATAATACCCCGATGAAATCGTAAACAGTATCCAGATATTCCATAAAATTTCTTTTTTGATATTCCATGTAGTATTGAAAAACATTCTATTGAAAATACTTGTAAAGAACAGCAAATTAATACTTAAAGCAAGAAATGTAACAAGTCCCAGTCCAATCATAAAATAATATTTATCCATGGTCTCAAGTGAACTGATATTGAAAGGTTGGAAAAGGAGCAAAAAAACAAATACTCCAACACTAATAAAAAATGTAATGATAGAATTATATTTTAAATCATCATTGAAAGGATATGGTTTATTTAGGAACTTAAACATATTGCAATATTAAACAATTATCATAAATTTTTTATGAAAATAATAAGAGATAGATGCCCGATATTTTATTTATTATTTTCAATGCAGTAATGGATACTACAAGGTAGTTATTTATAAAGATAAACGTATTAATTCACTTTAAATTTATGCTTCACTTTAGCAAATTCTTCATTTGCTTTGATAACTTTGGTTTTCAGTTTTTCTTTATAATTACGAATAGTGTTTATCATTTCTTTATCACCCGTTGCTATAATCTGAGCGGCTAATATAGCAGCATTAGCAGCGCCATTCAATGCAACAGTAGCGACAGGAATGCCTGTTGGCATTTGCAAAATTGATAAAATAGAATCCCATCCGTCAATAGAGTTGGACGATTTAATAGGAACACCAATAACAGGGCATGGAGTATAAGCGGCAATAACTCCTGGCAGATGGGCAGCTCCTCCTGCGCCTGCTATTATAACCCGCACACCACGTTCATAAGCTTTCTTCGCAAATTCCATCACTTTGTCAGGTGTACGATGAGCCGAAAGCGCATTGATTTCAAAATAAATATGAAAATCTTCTAATATTTTAGCTGCTTCTTCCATAATAGGAAGGTCGGAAGCGCTGCCCATGATGATACTTACTTTTGGTTCTTTTGATCCCATATTTTTTTATTCTTCAGTATTTATTATGCAAAAATAAGCTTATTTTATTTTTTATAAAAATTAAATACATAAATTTGTATTTTAGTCACTAATAAAAATCATCTGAATTTTCTATGAAAACTGTTAAAATTAAAGATAAGGAATTTGCTTTATCAATTACATCAGATAAAATTCAAAAAGCGGTATGTAATATTGCACGGAAAATCAATACTGACCTTGCCGGCAAAGACCCTCTCTTTCTTGTAGTTCTTAACGGATCATTTATGTTTGCTTCCGATTTGTTTAAACAACTGACGATCCCCTGTGAAATGTCTTTTATAAAAGTAACATCTTATCAGGGTACAAGCAGCACAGAGGAAGTGAAAATGCTTATCGGTCTCTCAGAAAATATAAAAGGAAGAACCATAGTAATCATTGAAGACATTGTTGACACAGGTCATACAATAGAAGATATTAAGAATAGTCTTAAACTAAAAGATCCTGCTGAAATTTATATTTGTACATGTTTATTCAAACCTAAAGCCTACCTTAAAAGTATTAAGCTTGATTATGTAGGGATAGAAATTCCAAATGATTTTATCATTGGTTACGGCCTTGATTATGATGGATTCGGGAGAAATTATGCAGATATTTATAAAATTGTTTAAAAATTATAAAATGAATTATATATGTTAAACCTGATTTTATTCGGACCTCCAGGTGCCGGCAAGGGTACACATTCCGATAAACTTGTTAAAAAATATAAGCTTGTGCATATCTCAACCGGTGATATTTTTCGTAATGAGATAGGTAATAAAACGGAATTGGGAAAAAGAGCAAAAGCCTTTATGGATAAGGGCGAACTGGTTCCCGATGAAGTTGTGCTCGATATGCTGCTTTCCGTTATTGACAGAAATAAAGATGCTAAAGGTTTTGTTTTCGATGGTTTCCCAAGAACTATTGTTCAGGCAGAAAAGTTTGACGAAATGCTTGATAAACGAAAAATGCCGGTTTCATTGGTTGTTTCATTAGATGTGAATGACAATGAACTAATTACTCGTTTGGTAAAAAGAGGAATTGAGTCAGGAAGGACAGACGATACGGAAGAAGTGATTGGACAGCGCCTTAATGTATATAATAATCAAACAAAACCCTTGCTTGATTACTATACCGGAAAGAAATTATTGCATACAGTTTACGGAATAGGAGTTATTGATGAAATATTCGAAAAAATATGCAGTGTGATTGATAGTAATGTGTAGAGGTGATAATTTACTTTCCTATCTTTATTCTAACTCATCATGAAATTTATTACTTTTTTTGGTTATTAGTTTTTGGTTTTTTAGTTTTGTTGGTTTCCGGTTTTAGTTCTCTAGTATATAATTACACTCAAAACCATAACTAAAAACTGAATAACCCAAACCAATAAACTAATCAACCAATAACTAAAATTTATAATATTAATAAACACACATTACTAATTTCCTTAAAGCAGAAAAAATACTTCATTACTGAATTGAAAGGAAGATAAAAAAACCTCCATCTTATATGTCAACTTCAAATTTTGTTGATTACGTTAAAATATGCTGCCGTTCGGGCAAGGGCGGCGCCGGATCTGCGCATCTGCACAGGGCGAAATGTATTCCCAAAGGCGGTCCTGATGGCGGTGATGGCGGAAGAGGCGGGCATATTATTCTTAAAGGTAATAAGCAACTGTGGACACTGCTCCATCTTAAATACATGAAGCATGTAATTGCAGAACCGGGGCAAAATGGAGCTGAAAACCAGAGATCAGGTTTAACCGGCAAGGATGTAATAATTGACGTTCCTCTTGGCACTATTGCCAAAGATGCTGAAACAGGAAAAGTTGAATGTGAGATATCAGCGGATGGGGAAACGGTTATACTGTCGCCCGGAGGCAGGGGCGGATTAGGTAATCAGCATTTTAAATCTTCAACCAACCAGACACCGCGTTACGCACAGCCCGGAGAACCCGGCAGAGAAGAATGGAAGATACTTGAATTGAAGATCCTTGCCGATGTCGGGCTTGTTGGTTTTCCAAATGCCGGCAAATCTACTTTGCTTTCAAAAGTTTCTGCGGCAAAGCCTGAAATAGCTGATTATCCTTTTACCACATTAGTTCCAAACCTTGGTATTGTTGCCTACCGTGACCATAAATCGTTTGTAATGGCTGACATTCCAGGAATAATTGAAGGAGCGCACGAAGGCAAAGGACTTGGATTACGCTTCCTCAGGCATATTGAAAGAAATTCTTTATTGCTTTTTATGGTTCCTGCAGACAGTGATGACATAAAGAAAGAATACAATATCCTTGTTAATGAACTTAAACAATTTAATCCCGATCTGCTTCACAAAGCCCGAATACTGGCAATTTCCAAAAGCGACCTTATAGATGATGAATTGAAAACAGAGATCAAAAAAAGTTTACCGAAAATTTCTCATATTTTTATTTCTTCGCATACTGGCGAAGGACTTGCGAAATTGAAAGATTTGATATGGAAAAAATTGAATGATTATGATTTTGAGTGATGAGATTTATAGGGAAAAGTTGACAAGTAAACAAGGCATAAGGCATAAGGGAAAAGTGATAATTTAAATAGGACCCTTAGAGATTGATAATATTAACGCTATTGGGACACCGGTAGCGTTTTTAAATTTATAAGAAT
>CAINEZ010000657.1 GCA_903847905.1 uncultured Bacteroidota bacterium | reverse complement strand
AGTTATCATTTAATGGGCGACTTCCCCCTTCCTTTGCTTCGTTCCGCTACGCTCCACTTCGCAAAGGAAGGGGGAAGTTTTTACCATTAACAACGTGGTGAAACTTTACATGTAGCTATTTATAATTTCTGATCAATATCTTAATTTTATTAAATGATCATTATTAATTTGCATAATGACCAGCAAAAATTTTTCTATAATAGAACTCTCGGGTAATGATATTTCCCTTAACCATACGCTGGCGATAAGGATTTCAAACCGTATTGTCGAATACTCTGTTCTCGATTCAGCTAAAAAAATGGTTGTAGCGCTTGAATCGTGGAATATTGGTATTAATGACGACCCCGGCATGTTAACAGATGCATTAGAAAAAATAAAAAACGATTCTTCTTTGTTAAATAATGAGTTTGGGAAAGTTATTATAATTCCCGATACTTCCATTTATACTATTATTCCGGAAAAGCTATTCGTTGAAAAGGAAGCAAAGAAATATCTTGAATTTAATCATACAATTTATTCAAATGAAAAAATTTGTATTGACAATATTTATCAAATTGCCGCAAAAAATATTTACGGATTTCCTTTTGAAGTTGATGATATAGCTGAAAAAAAATTCCCAAATTACCAGTTTAAGCATACCGCCACTATTCTTATTGAAACTATTTTATCTTTAAATACGCATGATGTTA
The DNA here is from genome assembly GCA_903847905.1 of uncultured Bacteroidota bacterium. Taxonomy (GTDB): domain Bacteria; phylum Bacteroidota; class Bacteroidia; order Bacteroidales; family CG2-30-32-10; genus CAINEZ01. The sequence continues at coordinate 5,718 of CAINEZ010000657.1, read as the reverse complement.
TTTTTGCTCATATTAATGGTAACCGTTTGGATATATTAGTAAAAAAAGATGATGCTCTGAAATTTTGTAACTCTTTTTTCTTTGCTTCTGCCGAAGATATTATTTATTATATTTTAAATGTATATCAGCAATTGGAAATGGATGCGGCTTCCATCCCTCTTGTATTCGCCGGCGAAATAGAACAGGAATCGACAGTATTCGGAATTGCTTACAAATACATTAAGAATGTTTCATTTCAAAATAGACCTGAGCATTTTTGGTACTGCCAGGGAATACAGAAATTACCCGGACATAATTATTTCTGCCTGTTTAAATCATTCTCATGCGGATCATAGGCGGCTCACATAAAGGAAGACTTATACGTCCGCAGGGAAATCTTCCTGTGCGGCCTACCACCGACCTGGCTAAAGAAAGCCTTTTTAATATTTTAAATAACAGGATAGATTTTGAAGGGTTGGCGGTGCTCGACCTTTTCGCAGGAACAGGAAGCATTTCTTATGAGTTTGCTTCAAGAGGAGCCGGAGAAGTTATTAGTGTTGACCTGAACAAAAATTGCATTGACTTTATAAAAAAAACCGTTCAGTTTTTTCAATTCAAAAATATGAAAGTCATAAGAGCCGACGCCTTTAAGTTTATTCAGAATTCTTATTTAAAATATGATATTGTTTTTGCTGACCCTCCGTATGATCTTGATAATGTAGGCGAATTACCCCGCCTGATCTCAGCTTCGGAAATTCTAAAACCGGAAGCGCTTTTTATATTAGAACACTCATCAAAATTTGATTTCAGCAAGAGCGCTTTTTTTATTGAAAAAAGAAATTATGGAAAAGTAAATTTTTCATTTTTCAGGAATGCATAGGGATTTCATTCAAAATAATTTCTTTACTTTCGTGATGATAATTTTTACTTTATTTAACCTTGAACCTTGAACATTGAACCTTGAACATTGAACTTTGAACATTGAACTTTGAACATTAATACCGATAGCACATTCAATATAGTCCAATTGCGACTTCGTCTTATTGAACTATTTTCATGTAGCATCGGCATTTACAATTGTAATTTATTTTTTTATTAGACTAAAAAATAAATACAATTGGTATAACCCCTTAAACAATTTTCTTTATGATAAAAAATATTTTTTCAACAATGATGATCGTTGCTGTATGCGCTTCTATCAGTGGTTGCGGAGGCAACGGTAAAAAAACCAACAATTCAGATTCAACAAAAAAAGATACTTCGGTTATGCAAAAAAAACTTGATCAGTTCGCTACTGTTGAATTAACAACAGATCTGAGCAAACTTACAGAAAAAGAAAAAAAGATGATTCCTATCCTGATAGATATTGCAAAACTTATGGATGATATTTTCTGGATACAAACTTACGGCAATAAGGATTCATTATTAGCTTCTATTAAAGATGAAAAAACAAAAAAATTTATTGAAATAAATTACGGGCCATGGGAAAGACTCAACGACAATGCTGAAATAATTGCAGGCGTTGGTAAGAAACCCCTGGGAGCTAATTTTTATCCGAAGGATATGACCAAAGAAGAATTTGAAAAATTCGCAGATAAAAATAAAACAAGTCTTTATACTATCCTTCGTAGAGATGAAAAGGGTGCGCTGAAAGTAATCTGGTATCATGAAGCCTTTAAAGAAAAAATTGAAAAAGCCGTGGAGCTTCTGAAACAAGCTGCCGAATTAGCCGAAGATGCGGGGTTAAAAAAATATTTTGAATTACGCGCTAAAGCTTTACTTGATGATAATTATTTTGAAAGCGATATGGCCTGGATGGATATGAAAAATAATAGTATCGATTTTGTTGTAGGACCTATTGAAAATTACGAAGACGGATTATTTGAATACAAAGCAGCGCAGGAAGCCGCTATCCTGGTTAAAGATAAAGAATGGAGTAAGAAACTCGATAAATTTATTGCAACATTACCTGAATTGCAAAAAGCTCTTCCTGTTGATGCAAAGTATAAAACGGAAGTTCCGGGTTCAAGTTCTGACCTTGGAGTGTATGACATTATTTATTATGCCGGCGATGCTAATTGCGGAGGAAAGACTATTGCAATTAATTTGCCTAATGATGAAAAAGTGCAATTGAAAAAAGGTTCAAGAAGGATGCAATTAAAAAATACTATGAAAGCAAAGTTTGATAATATTTTAATGCCGATTGCTAAAAAGCTTATTGATTCAACACAGTTGTCCTATGTTAAATTTGACGCTTTCTTTAACAATACTATGTTTCATGAAGTAGGACATGGACTGGGAATTAAAAATACTATTAATGGCAAAGGACCTGTAAGGACAGCAATGAAAGATGTTTCATCTGCCTTTGAAGAAGCCAAAGCAGATGTACTGGGACTTTTCCTGGTTACCAAATTAATTGAAAAGAAGATGATAACTGATATTACCCCCGAAGATAATTATGTAACTTTTATGGCAGGGCTGATACGTTCTGTTCGCTTTGGCGCCGCCGAAGCACACGGGAAAGCGAATATGATGTGTTTTAATTATTTTGAAGAACTTGGCGCCTTCAAATTTGAGAACGGTAAATACAAAGTCGATTTTGAAAAAATGAAAACCGCCGTAAATAAATGGGCTGAAAAAATATTGGTGTTGCAGGGAAATGGTGATTATGAAGGAGCGTCTAAGTTTTTAAAAGAATATGGAATTGTAAAACCTGAACTTCAGAAATGCCTTGATCAGCTGAAAACAGCGAATATTCCTCTTGACGTTGTATTCAAACAGGGAGTTGAAGTTTTGGGGTTGAAATAAGGACATCTATAAATACTATAAAATAAGAAATTATAAGGGAGTTAGAGGTTGTTTAAATTTCTTTCAAACTTGTATTGAACCCCACAGAGCCTACCTGACAGGCAGGCTCTGTGGGGTTCTTAATTCATCGCATTTGTCAGACCCTCCGGTTGCACCGGAGGTTATTTACATTGAAGTCCTTCGGACTTTTTAGTTCTGAAAACCCTGAATAGAGTTTAATTTTAATAACCGTGGGTGCAACCCACGGACAATAAACCAGATGTGACCTCAACCCTGAAAGGGTTGAACATTATAACAAACAAATGAAATAAAATTTAAACAACCTCTAACCTGCTTTACCTGCAGTTTGGCTACCGAAGCAATCTGTTAATAATAAGATTGCTTCGCTTTACTCGCAATGACGGAAAATGCTGTCGTAATTGCGAATCAGACGAAGGAGGATGAAGCGATCTTGAAAAATTACTGATGTATTATTTTAATATTAATTCGAATTTGTGTTTACATACTATAAGAAACTGTTTTGAATTTTTCTAATAATAAATTTTTCAGGCAGAGCTGATTATCATAAGCCATCGGATGATGTAATATCAATTCTTAGTGAAAAATAGTCCAAACTTATTTTGAACTTAGAATTGGTTAATGCCGACCTAGCATCTGTTATAGTCCGTTTTGTAATTTCCGGATTGGACTCCTATTACAGATGCAGGTTCGGTATAAACAAAATAAATTTTTACGGAGAAGCGCAAATTATAAAATATATTGAACGATTTTTCAGTGAAGGGGACTAAGAAAATTCTGTTCAGAAGAACATCAATTTATTGATAACGACTTGTGGCTGCTTTATGTGCCACTATTCATGGCACTTTCCGGTCAGCTGCACAATTTTTAAAGTTACAAACTTTTCTGCTTGCCCGACCTTAAATTATCGAGGGCGGTCAACCACTGTTGCAGTCTTAAGCAATTTTAAATTTACGATGATTGTCGAATACAATTGATAAATTGACTGTCGCTTTCAGTGCTTCAAAAACTCTAAGAATAGTTGAGAATCTTACGTCTTTAGTATTGTTTTCTATTTTAGAAATTTGAGCTTTTTGAACTCCAATCAAGTCCCCAAGTTGTTCTTGAGTCAGATTTTTCTCTAATCTAGTTCGTTTAATTATATCACCGATAATATCAGCTTTTAATTCGTATTCGAATTTTTCACGATTATGAGTTCCCTTTTTACCGATATATTTATCGGTCAAATCTTCAAGGGTATAAATCTTCTGTCCATTCTTCTTTGCTTTCATATCATACGTTTTTTAAATAGTCATTTCTTAATTTGTCTGCTTTCTCAATTTCTTTATCCGGAGTCTTACTTGTCTTTTTAATGATACCATGAGTGCAAATAACAAGTGTTTCGATTCCGTTTCTCTTATGCCAAAAAGCGAATAATCTGTAATATTTGCCATTATATATGGTTCTAAATTCCCAGATTGAATTGGTCAGCTTTTTAAACAACTCAGGGTCATTAATAGCTCTCGACTTCCAGATATTATATAAAATTTTCTCTCTGTCTTTTTGAGGTATTTTGTCAATGAAACTCTTAGCGTCCTCCAGAAATTCAACTGTAAATTTGTAGTCCATCACTTAATTTTTTTACAAAGATAGGTATTTCCCTATAAGGAAACAAGAAATTTTAAATTTATTTTTTATAGTGGCTAACGACGATGAAGGGCTGCAACAAGCGGCGGTTTTAGAGCACTTTCGTGTCTGCCCCACATGTATTTTTTTAAAGTTACAAAAGTTTCCGTCAACCATAAACACGCCGCTGGGGGCAACATAAAGTTAGCGGTTTGTGGCTCTATGTCGTAACTATGACAGTCGTTTGATTTCTTGTATTATTTCGTCAATTACTTCTTTGTTTTGAACTTCTTTCTTGCTCCCAACTTTGGTAGAAAAAACTACAAACACTTTGCCACCATATTTTTCTTCAAATGCATCAAAATTGGCTTGCATTCTTTCGGTAAGTTTGTAATTTCCAAAGTTTGCATTTCCTGTTACAGGCTTGATTTGGATACCGAAAGCTTTGTTGCCAACTCTACCGATGTAGTCAACATCACCTGCATGGTCTAAATCAGAATCTGATTCTTCAAATTTTATATCAGAGAATTTTTTAGCAAGAAAATCATTGATAACTGACTTTTCAGTAATAAAACCATCATAAGTTCTTGGAACGGTGACTTCATAAACATAATCGTAACAGTCTTGTTTCGTAATCTGCTTAAATGCTTCTGTCCACTCAGGAATTACAACTTCGGTAATCTTCTCATAAAGACGTTCTCCCAATTCGTTTAGGATTTCCCTGGTTACCTTGATTGGAACTTTGGTTTTTGTATGTGCTTTTTCAAAATAGTATCGTTGCCATTCTTCAAAAGTTTTTGGTTGGCATTCACGAATAAGAGCCATTACTGCACCTACTTTATTTGGTCTTGTAAGTTGATAAGCATTGCTTGTGTAGTTTAATACTTTTTCTTTCTTGCCGAAAGGTTTTGCGTATTTATAAATTGGTTGTTCTTCTTCTAACTCTTCCATCAAAGTAGTTTCTAATAAGATAAAATATTTCTGTTAGTTTGATTTGCGGGAACAGAAACATTCCAATTATTAATGAGGTTCGTTCTTCTCCCGTTGATTTCTCTTACTCTGTTTTCAAGCGAGTCAAGATAATCGTGAAGCTCTTGAATATTATTTCTGCTTATTTTGTAGAAACCTCTTGGCTTTTTTAAAGTGCTGGCAATTAAATCATGGTCGTGCTCAATACACTCTCTAATAAGGTTTCTTGTCTTAACTTGGTTCCCACCAATAGGGTAACCCATGTGAGCCGCAATAGTAGGAGCATTAATTGCGTTAATAATACCGAAATTAAAAAAATGAAGTAGTTGATTTCTTTCT
>CAINEZ010000656.1 GCA_903847905.1 uncultured Bacteroidota bacterium | reverse complement strand
TCGAAACTCACTAAGGATAAGCTTTTGAGGATGGATGAGGAGCAAAGCGAGTTATACCAAATAATCCTTAAATATTTTTAGGGTGTTGCAACGCTGAAAACAGGAAAAAATAATACAAATAAAAAACAAAAATAGCGTCATTGTATAAAAAGAAAAAATTTATACGAATTAAAGGTTGAGGTTTTATTTTTTATAAGATATATATGCTTGCATTTTCTCGACAGTAGGCGAACCGCAAGGCAGGGATAGCCGCGGATAAAATCAATGTTAATCTTAAATCTAAAATAATCTACCTTATAAAAATTAGTTTATCACCTTTAAAAAGCCCATCCAATGTTTCTATTTTAAAGTAATATGTAGCTGGCGCTAATTTTGAAACATCTATTGAATAAGAATTTTTTCCTTTTATCATATCAAATTTATTTGAAATAACACTTTGCCCCATTACATCTGTAATGCTTATATTAATTGCTGTATTTTCGTTTGATAAAATATTGCAGGTTAAATAATCATAAGCGGGATTCGGGAATACCTGGATATTCTCAACGGGCGGGTTATCGCATCCTGTATAAACAACTCCTGAATAGGTGAACTTTCCATCAAAATCCGTTTGTTTCAAACGATAGTAAACGGTGCTGATAAAAGAATTTGTGTCGGTAAAACTATAGTTAGTTAATGTGTTGCTGTTACCCATTCCATTAATTTTTGCAACAATTACCCAATCTTGGGCGTCAACACTTCTTTCAAGAGTAAAGTAATCGTTATTTGTTTCGGAAGAAGTGCTCCAATTTATTATTACAAGGTTATTTTTGCATGAGGCAGAAAAGTCCAATAATTCAATTGGCAGAGGGAAGTCTTTGTCAACAAGCACCCATGGAGCTGACTGACCGGGAACGCTATATACATTGTGAGCGGTTTGGCTTCCATAAAAAGCAGGATTCCAGTGACCTCCTTGGCTATTACTCCAGTATTGAGCCACAAATTTGCTTTCAGTTAAACTGTTCAGGTCGTTAGTAACTGAAGAAGCATCATAAGTAAAAGTGAAATTTGCTGTATAACCGCCAGAATAAACTGGCACCCAAAACCTGTCAACACATTTTGCGGAGTTTTCTTGATTTTCAGAATTATTCATATTAGTAACTCCTGTGGGATAAGGGTGATTGGAGTTATCGGTATGCCATGTTGAAACGGTTAAGCTGTTACCTGTTGCTGCAGCTGTAACACTTGCGATAAAAGGTATATAATCAGCATCTATTGTCCCGAAAAGATATGAATATGTTCCGTTATCAGTAATATTCCACTGAACTTTGCTATCTTCCGATTCGCTCAAAATGTAACCGTTTCCTCCACCACGGGTAATAGCCCCAGTTGAAGTATTATTTATTATCAGGGTTTTTTGATTAAGATCTAATGCTCCTGATGAAAGTGTAAGAACGCTATTTACTGTTGTATTAATACCAAGTTTAGCCCCGTTCGCATTGTTTAATGTTAAATTACCGAATGTAGTAGAATTTGCGCCTTCTATTAATTGATTTGCCGCTCCGTTAAATATAACTGTGCCGCCCCCGTTAAATGTACCATTATTAGTCCAGTTGCCTGATACATTTAATATAGAAGCAACATCAATAGTTAGGCTGGATATAATAGTAACATTTTTATATGAAGTTGTGGAACTTATTTTGGCTGGATTTGAGGAACATTGAGCATAGAAAAATACATTGTTGGTACTAATTGGAAGATCATTAGTAGTAAAGAAATTACTGCCATTATATGTTAACCAGTTTGATACGGTAGCGCAATTAATACTTGTATTTCCAGACCATACATAGTCTCCGGCTGATAAGCCTGAAATATCAGTAGCTGGAGCATTAATAGTTGCAGTTACTTTAAATCTTGTTGCGCTTTCGCAGCCACTTACTATTTGTGTTGCCCAATAATCAGTAGCGGTTACCAAGGCTTCAGTGCTTAATTTTGGGCTTCCACCTGTTGAAGCTGCATACCATTGAAAAGTTGCCCCTATTGCGCCTGTTGCAGCTAAGTTAGCTACGGTAGCTCCTGTACATAAAGTTTGAGCTGCTGAACCTGTTGGAACATCAGGTAAAGCATTAACTGTTATTAAACCGGAAACATTGCTGGTTAGCGAACAAGTATTTGAGTTTGTTACAACAACATAATAATATAAATTTACCTCTGCTGAAGTAACGGGAGAATAAGTGTCGGTTGTAGCTGAAGAAGAATGTGTAGCTACTAATGTTGACGAACTACCGTTTGAATTAGGAGAGCTATACCATTTATAACTGCTAATTGTTCCGCTACCTGCTGCTGCTGTTACCGACAGGTCTGTTGGCGTTGCATTTATACATAAAGTTTGTGTACCGGTAGATGGGTGACTACTTATTGTTGGTAATGCATTTATTGTTACTGCTACACTTGCTGCTGCGCTCCAGCATAATGTTGAATTATTTTGTGATCGGATGTAATAAGTACCTGTTGATGTTGCATTGTAAGTTGATGTTGCAGGGTATGACGTGCTTGTACCTGTAGCATTTACGTCCTGCCAATACCATGTTTCTCCGCCTGGCGCCGAACCGTTTGCAGTTAATGTTACTACTCCTACATCTGCGCACTGCGGCGAGTTTGATGTGGGTGTGTTAGGTGTTGCTGCCCCCGGATTTACATCAAAGGTAGCGGTGCCTGTTTTGCCGGATCCTGTAACTACTAATGTCAAGCTGCTGCCTGCTACTGTTGGCGTTACACTCACACCCGTCAGCACACCAGCCGTAAATGCAGCGGAAGTTCCAGTAACACCTGCTGTGCCGCTATACTCAACCATATAGGTAAAACTCGTTACCGTGTTGTTGCTGGCGTCATGAGCTGTGATGGTAATCCCGTTAATAGCCGAGCATGCTGTCTGTGGCGAGGAAATCGCCGAAATATCAAAGTGATCCACCCCTGTGGGTTGAGTAGCAATATTTATACAACCGGTTGCTAAATGTGAAGGAAAACCACCTATATATTCATCATAGACATCAAAGTAAGTATCGTTTTTATTGACACTAGGACAGGTACTACTAGTGCTTCCCCATTTTCCTATAGCTTGTGAACCTGTAGGAAAATATAGAGCATTGGCGGTATGTGAATAAGTGCTCAAATCGGCTTTAACATTTGTACCTATTGTAAGGGTTCCAGAAATGGTGGTAGCTCCTAAAAAAGATTTATACGAAGGACTGGTAGAAGATAATGTAAGATTATTGTATGGAAAATTAGCAATATTTTGTGTACCATAACTCATTTTATATTCTACTGTTCCCGTACCTCTATTGAATGACCCGCCGGTAAAACCAGAGTGACTAGATAATTCGAGAGAGCTTTTACTACAATTAAGTATGCCGCCGCTTATATCTAATCCGTTGTATGTTATCCCCCCATTAAATATATGTGTCAGCCCTGTACCGCCATCATCAAAATTAAGGGTTCCGCTCGTAATATAAAGCCAATAACCTGACACATTTCCTTTAAATGTTGCTGTTGTTCCGGCGGTTTTATTAATGATAACTTTGCCGTGTATTAAGGAAAAACCAGCAATGTTTTGGTTGGCTCCACCGCTTATAGTAATATCCGCCCCACTGGTGGTGCCTGAATTGAAATTTATTGTGCCCGAACCAGAATTATTAAGATTGCCTTTAAATTCTAATGTGTATGGCGTAGAGCTAGCACCCATATCTAAACTTACATTATCATTTAATGTTATATCTCCATTAACTACAGTGGGAGTTCCACTTATTGACTTTGTGCCTGAACCTGAAAGAATGAGATGGTAATATGTGCCTCCACCTTTAATTGTTTGAGAACTACCGGTATAGTTTACCGTATTGCCACTGACAGAACCGTCAATAGAAAGCCAGGTGGAATTAGAAAAAGTACCGCCAATATTAAGGATAGATGATGCTTGATAATTTTTTATTGTTTCTGTTCCAGATGAACCAGCAGCCAAATTTGTTCCAATAGTTAATGTATTGGTATTTGTAAGTATTGTACCAGAAGTTGGAATAGAAACTTTAGGAATGGAAAATATTCCTGTAAGCGTCTGGCTATTAGTGCTGAAAGTATGTACTCCATTACTGGCTGTAAAGGTACCACTGTTAGTAATACCGTTGCTGAATGTAGGTGTAATATCATTAGTACTTTCATCCCATATAGCACCGTTATTTATCGTTACCAAACCTGTAAAGGTCTTAGCAGGGTTTGTTGCTGAAGAAAAAGCTAAAGTACCTGAAGTTCCACCGCCAACTGTGGTAGCTCCTGTAACTGTCATTATATATGCGCCTACAGTGAAAGTAGTACCGTTTCCAATATCAAGATTACCACTTATAGTTAATGCAGCCCCTGTTGTATATGAAGTAGAGCCACTCAATGTAAAATTACCACTAACTGATGCAACTGCGCCTGTTTTAGCTCCCGAACCAGAAAGGTTAAGATTACCGTATGCATACGGACCAATGTCCTGTGTAGTACCTTGATAATTCACAGTACTATAAGGCGATGTAGTATAAGCGGTAAATAATCCGCCAGAGCCAAGGGTTCCAGTTGTTGTCGTAAAATTAAGAATACCGGCTCCTGTATAAGTTAGACGTCCTTTTGCAGAACTTGCAATATATGTAATGCTACCTGAAACATTTATCGTACCTGTGGAAACAGTAATGTTAGTATAGCCGGTACTACTACCGCCTCCTAGAGAAATGCTGCCTGCGGTTAATACGCCTGTGCCTACCGCAATTTCGCTGGAACTTGTTCCGGCTGAAGCGATCATGGTAACGGCGCCGGAAACGGTAAGTGTTATACCACTACTTATACTGATACCATTAGCGCTGCCCGGCGCATTCACAGTTAAAGAGGCGCATGCTGAATTAACATTAACAGTTATTACATTAGCGGTACATATATAAACATTATCTCCATCCATTGGAAATGCAGTAGCAGCAGCACCTCCACATGCTACTGTTGACCAAGTAGCATTTTCATTCCAATTACCAGTAGCTACCCTGGTATAATAGGTTCCCACAGGAATATTAAACGCAGCGGAAGTTACGGGTGTTAATGAAGGCGATGTAAAAGTAATGGTAAAGCCTGAAACAGCGCCGCCAGTTCTTGTAGCCGTTAACGCGCTAAAAGTAGCCAAGCCTGAAGAAGCTGTTTGAGGGTTGGTTGTCCCGCCTATAGTCCAAGCGCCTGCGCCCACTGTCGCAGTAACGCTGGCAGAACTTGTAGTTACTGTATTTCCATATTGGTCTTGGATATATACTGCGGGTTGGGTTGCAAATACTGCTCCATTACTAGCAGGATCAGTTGGCTCGGTTTTCATTCCTAATTTCGTGGCAGTTCCTGGATTAACTAATAAACTTGAACTAGCGAAACCATAAGAACTACTTTCAGTAGCTGTAATAGTTGTATTTTCTGCTTTTGTCAATGTGGTCGCAAGAGTAGTAGTTGAAACACCATTGGTAAAACTTACCGACGTTGTATAGGTTGGACTTCCTGTAGGACCTGTGTAAGAAATTGTTTTAGCTCCACTATAGCCGGTAATTATGTTGAAGCCTACGTCAGTAGCAGTTATCGAAACAATATTGAACGATGCGCCAGCCGTTTGTGCCGTCACAGTCCCTGAAGCGCCTGTTCCAGCGGTGAATGTCTGTCCTGGCAATGTTACAACTAACTTGGTCATGTCGCCTACGCCTACTACCAAATTAGAACTGGCATTACCATAAGAAGTTCCTTCTTTAGCTGTTATATTTGTAGTTTCTGCTTTTGTCAATGTGGTAGCAAGGGTAGTAGTTGACTGACCGCTGGTAAAACTTACAGACGTTGTATAGGTAGGGCTTCCGCCAGGACCCGTGTAAACAATTGTTTTAGTGCCACTATAGCTGGTAACTATGTTGAAGTTTGCATCAGTTGCTGTAAGTTTAGAAATATTGAATGATATACCTGCCGTCTGCGCTGTTACGGTTCCGGAATTTCCAGTTCCTGCAGTAAATGTCTCCCCTGGCAATGTTACAATTAACTTGGTCATAGTTCCTGTATTAATCGTCACGCTTCCTGAAGTGCCGGTATAACTTCCGGTTGCTGAGGTAGCAGTGAAGGTTCCTGTAGCTGCATTGCCTGTATATATCATGCCAAGTGATGTAAGATTAGCAACACCAGAACTAAAATCTCCTGAACCGGTTAATTTGTTTGCGCCCGGCAGTCCTGATACTGCGCCTGTCAATGGCGAATTGGCTGCTATAGTTACATTATTTGCTGATGCGCTAAAAGTAGTTACGGTGTTCCCGTATGCATCCTGCGCTGTCAAAGTGTTTGTGCCGGTAAAGGCTGCGCCATTGGTCTGCGGACTGGTAAGACTAAATGCAAATTTATTCATTGATGCTTCTGATACCGTTACTGTAAGCCGGTCTGCGCCTGTTGTAGTTATTGCGCTTTCTGTTGCAACAATGTATGCGGTTTCTGCTTTATAAAGTGTCATTACGCCATTGTTGCTACCAGAAACAGTTGCTACTCCAGATGTAAAGGTAATCGTAGTTGCGGTCCCGAAGGTAATTGCTGAACCCGATTTATCTGTAACCTTTGGCGCCGTAGCTGGATCGGACGATGAGTTAGCGCCAGAAAAGGTAAGGCTCTTGTCGCCTGTGTAAGTAAGGGCTGTGTTGCCATAAGCATCTTGCGCTGTTATCGTCAGGTTTTGTGTAGCGCCTGCCGTTTGCGTTGGGCTGCCGGTAATTACAAATTTTGTCGCCGTACCGGCTGATACAGTTACCGATAGCCGGTCGCTCCCTGAGGAACTTATAGAGCCATCAGTTGCGCTTATTGTTGCGCTTTCTACCTTGTATAACGCCATCACTCCGTTGTTGCCGGAAGAGACAGTAGCTACCCCGCTGCTAAATGTTATTGCAGTGGTTGATCCAAATGCGATTGCTGTACCACTACTATTTTTGACAGTAGGTGCTGTGACTGGATTTGAAGAAGAATTCGCTCCACTGAAAGTTAGGTTTTTCGACCCGGTATATGACGTAGCTGTGTTGCCATAAGCATCCTGCGCTGTTATAGTCAGGTTTTGTGTAGCGCCTGCCGTCTGCGTTGGGCTGCCCGTAATAACAAACTTCGTTGCCGCTCCGGGGTTAACGTTAAAGGTAGCAGTACCTGTTTTGCCGGACCCGGTAACTACGAATGTCATATTAGAGCCTATTGTAATCGGTGTTACGCTAACGCCAGTCAACTGACCAGTAGTGAACGATGCGGATGTTCCTGTGATTCCAGCCGAGCCGCTATATGTTACCGTACTGCCAAAACTCGTTACAGTGTTGTTATTTACGTCATGTGCCGTAAGGGTAATCCCTGTAATAGCCGTGCCAACCGTTTGCGGTGATGCTATCGTTGAAATATCAAAATGATCCAGCGTGCCCACTCCCATAGCAAAATACCCCAAAGCAGTAGCCGATGAATTAAGTATCGCTGTTCCTGAAATACCACCACCTATATTAGTATATGCAGTAGTATTATCAGGGGATCTTCCAATAGCATTCATAGAGCCAATAGCAATTTGCCGCGTTAGTCCAACAACACCGGAAGTATAAGTTCCGGAAACAACGCTTGTAAGCCAATATTCCGTGGCGCTTAATGGAGAAAATGCAGGCGCTGCAGTACCGCCACAATCTGTATTAAATGCTTCCACCTGAACTATCATTCCTGAGGTACCTGTAGGAGTTAAAGCAAATGGATAATAGGTTCCTCCCTTTCCTACCGGAAATGTATATGCGCTTCCGGTAGCAAGCGTCCACCTCATTGGTCCGCTTACAAATTTAGCAGTTGTTGGCGTAACTACTGCTGCTGTTGAATTATTTGTAATCGAAAGTATATTAGTTGATGTTGTAGTTAGAATACCACTTGTAAATGTAAGCGCATTGCTTACTGTAACGGGAGAATATAGAGAAACCCCTCCTGAAGTATTAGCAATTTCAAGGTTATAGAATGTAGGGGAATCATATATTACCTGAATTGATCCGCCGTTAAATTTAATTTTACCAGTACCGGGAGTGAATGAAACAGGTGTATAAGTTGAATAATGCGTCCAATCGCCTGAAACATTTATCGTTCCTGAGCCTACAGTTATATTTCCGGAATTATACACGTTACCTGTAGTTAATGTCCAGGAACCGACAGCCAGAGTACCTGTTCCTGCTCCAGCAGGATCGTGTGTCCAGATAGATGATACGGTAACGTTGCTTCCTAAAGTACAAGTACCACCCTCTATAGTTAAACCGGCATTGGTACTTGTCCATGCACCGGCGCCGGAAAGCCCATGACTACCGCTCATAGTAAGCCCATTAAAGTAAGCGCTACTATTAGATATTGTACCTGCGTTAGAAATATTGCCAAAGATTGAAAGACCGTATGCTCCGGCATCAATATAGAGATATGCGCTTGTCTGAATAGTAAGGCTTCCGCACTGCATACCACCATCCATAACATGAGGCCAATTTCCGCCGATAGGAGTTGTTGGAATGGTAACATTAACGCCGCTTGTAGGTATATTACCATCGCTCCAGTTAGTGCCGAGATTCCATGTAGTACTTGTAACGCCTGTCCAGATGCCGGGAGCGAGGGTAGTGGCGCTACTTGCTAATTCAGTAATATTATAACATGTACCTGTTGAGTTATATTCATAAACATTAAAATAGTAAGTTGTACTGGTAGAAAGCCCTGTTATGGCTATATTTCCTGTAGCATTGCCGGTGCCTGCGGCAGTTCCGTTATAAACAACAAATCCTCCGCCACATTCAGTTCCTGTTGTTCCATAAATGGGGTTTGCAGTATAAGCTGTTCCGCTAACTGGATCGGTAGGCGCAGAACCGCTTTTAGCAACAACCATAACTCCACCTGTTCCATTTCCACGCGTAAATGCATAATTCATTGATAAACCGTTTATGTTGTTGGTGCTGAAAGAAGTTGCTTGTGTAGTTGGGGGGATGCAGCCAACAGTTAAACAACCAGTTCCTGATGTTCCAAAGTAAGTACTGTTTTTTTTGTCTGCGTCTGCACAGGTACTAGCAGTGCTTCCCCATGCGCCGTTTGCTTGTGGAGTTGTAATAAAAGATAGCGCCGCTGCGGTATGCGTAGTAAAAGTACCTAAACTGGCTGTAACTCCACTATTTATTGTTAGGGTTCCAGTAATGGTAGTTGCTGCGCTAAAAGTTTTTGCGCCAGAAGTAGAAAGTGTAAGATTGTAGTAAGGGACAGAAATAATTGTTTGTGTTCCTCCATAACCGTAATTAACCGTATTTCCGATTGAAGAGGCAGTAAAATATGAAGCTCCAATACCTGGTGTACCTGTAAAGTTAATATTTAAAGTGCCAGTGGCTTCATTGGTTAGGGTGCCGGTGCCAGATTGAGCTAATGCTGTTGTAGCAGTCAGCGTGCCGTTATTTGTGTACGAGCCGCTAAATGTAATTTTTGGTATGGAAATCGTCCCATTTAAGTTCTTTGATGTTCCGGAAAATGTATGCACACCCCCTGAGTTGGCGTTGTATGTTCCGCTATTCGCAAAATTTCCTGCAAAACCAATAGCTGGACTCCCAGCTGCAAGCTCTGTTAATGTGCCACCACTATAAATAGTAACATCTGAACTAAATGTATATGGGATACTTTTATCTGTTGATATAGTGCCGCCGTTATTTATAGTTACAGCGCCTGTAAAAGTTGCCGTGGTACCAATATTGGTAGTAGTGAATGTTAGGGTTCCAGTAACATCGGTAGTACCGCTTATTGTAAAAGGATTGCCGCCCGTCCCAGTACTAACATAAGCGAGAGTTCCGCCACTAACAATAAGATTATGATTTATCGTTACACTTCCTCCTGCTCCTGCTGAATTTGTCATAGTTTTTTTTCCTGAACCTGAAATTGTAAGATTGTAGAAATTGACCTTTACAATTGTTATATCACTGGTGCCATAATAGTTTACTGTGTTGCCGGAAGCAGTTGCAGTCAATGTAATATTTAGTACTGCAACTAATATTAAGGGTACTGTTTGCATTATTAGTAAAATTAGCTGAAGTTGAATTTGTATTTGAAAATGTGGTACTAACGGTAAGCGTCCCGTTATTATAGAAAGTTCTACTGTCATAGAGCTTAAGTGATTGAATTGAAACAGAACCATCAATTGTTGACCCATCTGTGTTTAAAGTATAATCGCCTGTACCTGCATTTAAAGTGCCGTTAACTAAAATGTTCCCATTTATTCCAACAGTGTATGAAGCATTACTTAAAGTGGCATTTGCGTTAACAGTAAGGTTTGTAACATACGTGGCAGCGGTTATCGTTACTGTATTTGTACTAGTTCCATCACCAATGGTAACATTTGGCTTAGTGCTTGATGGTGAAAAACTACCAATATTGGTAGTTCCGGTGAATAAAATAGTACCAGGCCCGACTACACCATGGGTGGTGGTTCCTGCATTTGAAAAGGTACCTGATACTGTAAGAGTAATGCCAGAGCTAATAGTTAAAGTACTGCTAGTTGTGCTAAGAGTTAGGTTCGCACAAGCTGCATCAGCTGTTACGGATACAGAAAATGCACCTATGGTTACATCGTCACCTGCAACGGGAACAGCGCCTTCATTCCATGTAGTTGTAACATTCCAAGCAGCACTGGCTTTTGCTGTTCTGTTTGCCGCCTGAACATACGATACTGAAAATAGCATCAAAAAAAGCAATAAAAATGACAGAAGATTATTTCCAAATAACTTCCGCAAGTTCTTATTAATATGTAAGTGTATATATGTTTTCATATGATTTACAAGCCATTTACTTTGTTTCATTAATAGTTATTAGATCATTGATAGTCATTCGCTGAAACAGACCGTTAAAGTGGGCTGAATACTGCTTTTTAAGTAATAGATTTACACATTATATTAATGAAATATATAAATTCAAATATCCCAATGACATTAAAAAAACATTAATTTTATATAAAGAACGCATTTACTTATAATTACCAATGTAAATATACAATATTTTTTAAAGAAAGTCAAGTAATTTTGAATATATTTATGAAAATTGAAATTGTCGCCATAGAAAACATAGCTGTAGTTTCTATAGTAATTCCGCATAAAAATAAGAGCAATGGGATTCCGGAAAGAACATTGTAAATGCCGATGCTATCCCGACCTATGGTACGGGACAGGCTATGAAAATAGTTCAATAAGACGAAGTCGCAATTGGACTATATTGAATGTGCTATCGGTATTAGAAACCTTTTAGAAACCGGAGTCCTTAATATTTATTCAAATTCAAAATTTCGTATATTTGCTTTTCCCAAATTTGGCAGATGAAACTTTTTTATTATAAAATAATTCTTTTTTTATTTTTGTTAGTCGGCTATATATTACTGCCACTTAATACAGATGCACAAAAAACCAAGATTATGGGAAAGGTAATAGATGTGGCTACCCGTGAGCCTATGCCTTTCGTGAATGTTTACATACGCGGCACTACTATCGGTGTACGCACAGATTTTCACGGCGAATATGCCCTCGAGTTTACTATTAATGCCGACTCTTTGATTGCTTCTTTTGTTGGATATGTAACTATTGCAAAAAAAATAGAACTTCATAAATTCCAGACCATCGATTTTGAAATGTTCGAAAATAAATATAATCTCAGTGAAGTAGTAATAAGACCTACTACAAATCCAGCTGAAATTTTATTAAAAAAAATTATTTCTCATAAAAAAGATAATAGCGGAGAAAATCAGGATACTTATCAATACGAAGCTTATAACAAAATAGAATTTGATGCCAATAATATTTCAGAAGATCTAAAGGATAAAAAGATGCTGAAGCCTTTCCAGTTCATCTTTGATAATATTGATACATCAACTGTAAATGGGAAATCCTATTTGCCAATATTTCTTACAGAATCACTTTCGGATGTATATTACAGGAAGTCGCCAAAATCCAATAAAGAAATTATTAAAGCGTCAAAAATATCCGGAATTGATAACGAAAGCATAGCGCAGTTCATGGGTGATATGTACCAAAATGTAAAAGTGTACGATAATTATATTACACTTTTTGATAAAAACTTTGTTTGCCCTATTGCCAATTTTGGTCTGGGGTACTATAAATATTATCTTACTGACAGCACTACTATTGATAAAACATGGTGTTATAAAATCATGTTCAAGCCGCGCAGAAAACAGGAATTGACATTTACAGGAAACTTTTGGGTTGCAGATACATCTTTTGCAATTAAAAAAATAGATATGCGTATTGCTGATGATGCAAACATCAATTTTATTAACGACTTGGTTTTAACACAAGAGTTTGATAAGGTTGACACTAACAAATGGATGATTACAAAAGATAAGATGATTGCTGACTTTAACATTATTAATAAAACAAAAAATAACCTTGGATTTTACGGAACAAAAACCACATCATACAAAAATTATATTTTCAATCAACCCAAATCGGATGAGTTTTACAACACACCAATGAACATTATCGTTGAAGACGGTTCCACGAAAAAAGACGAGACTTTCTGGGCTGTTAACCGCCATGATACGCTTTCAAAAGATGAAAAAGCCGTTTATAAAATGGTTGATACCATTCAAACCATTAAAATTTTTAAAACTTATGTAGATATTATTAAAACAATCGTGATGGGTTATTATGTTTGGAGAAATGTAGAAATAGGACCGTATTTTAATGTGCTTAGTTTTAATGACCTCGAAGGTACAAGATTCCGTTTTGGCGGCAGAACAAGTAATAAATTCAGTACAAAAATAATGTTTGATGGACATATAGCTTATGGAACAAAGGATCAAAAATTAAAATATGGTGGAGGCTTTATTTATATGTTGAATAAAAATCCGAGAAAATCAATAGGAGCATCATATAAATATGATATTGAACAATTAGGTGAAAGCCAAAACTCATTTATCAATGATAATATTTTGGCGTCATTACTAAGAAGAAGTCCGTATAATAAACTTTCAATGGTAAAAGATTTAAGATGTACGTATGAAAATGAATGGTTCACGGGATTTTCCAACACTTTCACTTTTATTCACCGTGATATTTTCCCTCTTGGCACCATTAAATTCCAGTTTATAAATAGTGGATTTCAACCAGAAGAAAAGCAATCAATAACTACTAATGAAATCAACATTAATACTCGTTTTGCCTATAATGAAAAATTTGTTTTCGGTGAATTTGAACGTACAAGCATGGGAACAGAATATCCTGTTCTTGAATTAAAATACTCTTATGGCTTCAATAATTTTTTAGATGGAGATTATAAATATCATCGTTTACAGTTTGGATTGGAACATTGGTTTAATATTGGCTCTTTAGGCTGGTCTAAATATATTATTGAAGCAGGAAAAATTTGGGGCAAACTTCCATATCCTTTATTAAAACTTCATGAAGGAAACGAAACGTGGGTATTTGATGATTATGCATTCAACATGATGAATTATTATGAATTTGTAAGCGACAGATATTTAAGTTTTTATTATGCACACCATTTTGATGGATTGTTCTTGAACAAAATCCCGCTTATGCGTAAATTAAAATGGCGTGAAGTAGCTTCTATTCGTGGCTTAATAGGAACACTCAATGAAAAAAACAGAGAATATAATCACAATTATTTGAATGATTTTAATTCTGCCGAACAAATGTACCAGGTAAGTATGCCATATTTTGAAGCAGGTGTCGGAATAGAAAATATTTTAAAAATATTCAGGATTAATGCTATGTGGAGGTTGTCATATCTCGACCATCCAAACATTTCTAAATTCGGTATCCTCGGAACCATGCAAATATATTTTTAATAAAAGATTATATTATGATATTGCGGGCAGAAAAAATATTTAAAAAGTACAATCAAAGAATGGTAGTCAATGATGTTTCAATCAGCCTGAAACAAGGGGAGATTGTTGGTTTGCTTGGCCCTAACGGAGCAGGAAAAACAACATCATTCTATATGATCGTAGGTTTGATTAAACCATATTCCGGAAAGATTTTTCTTGACAATATTGAGATTACTGAAGAACCTATGTATAAAAGAGCAAAGAGGGGTGTTGGTTACCTCGCGCAGGAGGCATCGGTGTTTCGGAAGATGAGTGTAGAAGATAACCTTAAAACAGTTCTTGAATTTACAAAGTTCACTAAAAAAGAACAGCACGAAAGAGTAGATTCTTTGCTGGAAGAATTCGGGCTGCAACATATTAGGAAGAGCCATGGTAATACACTGTCGGGTGGAGAAAGAAGAAGAACTGAAATTGCTCGTTCACTTGCTGTAAACCCTAGTTTTATATTGCTTGATGAACCTTTTGCCGGCGTTGATCCCATTGCTGTTGAAGATATTCAAGCCATTGTGGCAAAACTGAAAGAAAAAAATATTGGCATACTCATTACCGACCACAACGTACATGAAACACTTTCCATTACCGACAGAGCATATCTTTTATTTGAAGGACAGATTCTAAAATCAGGCACATCCGAAGAACTTGCAAATGATGAGCAGGTACGAAGAGTTTATCTTGGCAAAAATTTTGAACTCAGAAAATAAAAAAAGAGCGCCTACC
>CAINEZ010000655.1 GCA_903847905.1 uncultured Bacteroidota bacterium | reverse complement strand
TTTATTTTCTTTTTCAATTGTATCACCATATGCTGATATAGGCATAATTCCATATTTGCGCATTATGTTAATTACATCGTGTGCTTCGCCACCTTTTCCGAATTTAGATTTTCCATGCATGCGTACATATAAAATGGCTTTTTCGATGAAAGCATTTCTAATAATGAACATTTCAGAGAGATCTGTTTCTTCTATACCCTTTCGTAATAATTCCGATTCCAGAAAAGAACAGGTAGCGTAACACCAGCAAGAACCCGAATTACCCTGTTCTTTTACAGAAGTAGCTTTCAATTCTTTTTCAATAGTGAATATATATTTCTCCTGGGCAAATGATGAAGCAAAAATAAATGCTGACAATAAAATGAGTAGTAATTTTATATTTCGGATTTTCATAAGCATTTATTTTTATGCAAATATAATCTTCGTTTTAAAATATGTTAAATAAAATTTCATAATTTTGGAACTGAAAGTTATGAAAGACCATTCAAAAATAACGTTTGATGCTTTAAAAAGAAATTGCATGCCCTATATAGGTATTTTTGGCAGAAAGAATTGCGGTAAAAGTTCATTTGTGAATTTACTTATCGGCGATAATGTAGCTGAAGTTTCAAAATTTTCAGGTACTACAAAAGAACCTGTAAAATTTGATGCTGTATTGGCAGATATTGGGAATGTAATTATTATTGATACTTCCGGAATTGACGATTATGGTGATGCTGGTGAGAAAAGAGTATTCAAAACTATTGAAACATTAAAAATAATTGACTTTGCCGTATTAATAATTACCGGAAATCTATTTGCTGAACCTGAGAAAAAGCTTGTAAATAAATTTCAGGAATTTTCTGTTCCGTTTATTGTTATTCATAATAAGTCCGATTTGCAGGAATTATCGTCCATTACAAAAGGACAAGTAGAACTGGCATATAATACTAAAATGATAGAATTCAACTGTACAAACTGTACAGATAATAATATTACTGAATTAATTTCATTATTCAGGAATTTTATACCAGAGACAGCATTTGAGTCAAAATCAATATTGGGTGATATAATTGGTATAAATGAGTTGGTTGTTCTTGCAATACCTGATAATATAAATTCATCCGACGGAGGATTATCAAAAACTCAAATAGAAATTACGCAGGATCTTATTAGAAATTCTTGTCTGACTCTTTTTATCAGGCTATCAGATTTGCCTGCTGCATTGAAAACCATTAATCCTAAACCGAAACTTATAATACTGCCCACTATTTATTTCAAAGCAGCAGAAGATATCCTGCCAGATAATATTCTGCTGACTACTTATGGGATGGTTATGACGCATTATAAAGGGGTTTTTAAAAAATATCTTGAAGACACACCAAAATTGGATTTACTTAAGGGAAACGATAACATACTTATTTTGCAAGCATCAAGAGATAACACTTCGCGGGAATATAAAGGACAGAATGAATTACAAGTCCTCATTAATATCTATTGTGGGGAAAATATGGAATATACCGTCGTAAATGTTTTTGACAAGCCATATATTAATTATAAACAATTTAGCTTTGTTATAATTTGTGGTAGTTTTCTTTTAACAAAAAAACAAATTGTAACTGCTTTAAAACCCATTATCGACCTTAATATTCCAGTATCTTCATTTGAAATGATAAATGCATATGTGCGCGGAATTTTTAAACATTCTACAGCACTATTTCTTAATTAGTTATTAAGTTTATATATAAAACAGTATTTTTCTGCAAAAAAAATATTGTATAAAAAATAAGAATTATAAATTCTTCTGATTAAAAAATACGATTTATTTTATATTCGTAGTTAATAAAAAAAACAATTACTATGAAAAGAAAAATCATTATTACTACATTTTACTTCTTTCTTACAATAACTGTCTTTAGCCAATCAAACTGGCAAACCTACCCCTATTCGCCGCAAGGCAGCGTTCTTACTTTTCCGCATGATGATGGTTTGCACACTGATATAGGCAAAACCACCGAATGGTGGTATTTGAATCTGCACCTTATTGGTTCGGCGCCGGCTTTCAATAAATATGATGTTATGTTATGTTATTTCGATTTACCAGGGACTATGCGTATTTTCAATATGGCAAACCCTGTTTCGGGCATTTTTCACACTGATGTAAACCAAACACCTTTCGCTCTTACTCGGCAAACCGGTCACTGGGAGCTTAACTATAATATTCCTTTAATTATCAGCGATTATTCCAACTGGACATTTTTTACCGATTATAAACCATACCGCTATTTTTTTCATGCTGAAAGTCTTAGTAATCAAGATAAGATAGATGTTACTGTTACTAGCAACCGCCCTCCGCTTATTGTCGGTGGTAACGGCTATATTCCAATAGGCGAACATGGTGATTCTTCTTATTATTACTCATATTCAAATATGAACGTTAAAGGTTCTGTTATGTTTGGCGGAGTTTCGGATAGCATATCTTCCGGTATAGCATGGATTGACAGGCAGTGGGGACCTTTTACCGTAGGTATCAACAGCGATAATAAGTATGAATGGTTTTCGCTTCAGGTAGATAGCCCGGGAGTAACATTGGGTATTCCTCAATCGCCTTCGGAGTTTAATATTTGGCAAGTATTTTCTGATTCTAACAGCATCCCTTGTGATAACAATTCAAGACTTGCAAGCGCAATATATTCCAACGATTCACAGGATACTTCTTCTACTTTTATTTTTGAACGAACAGGTTATTGGTACGATCAGAACAATAACAATTATTATTCACAGGGGTGGCGATTTATCAACCCGTTGCGTAATATTAACATTGATATTGCGCCTACTATTAATAATCAGGTTATAAATGTTACGTTGTTCAAATTTTGGGAAGGAGGAACAATAATGAAAGGCACAGTTGGTAACCAAAATATTGAAGGTGTAGGTTTTGCCGAACTGGTTGCAGGACGTGATTTTGAAATTGCTCTTCCATCAGTACCAACTGGGTTGACAGTTATATCGGAACCGGATCATTATTCTTTAAGCTGGTCGGCAAGCAATCAGGGAACATATCCTATAGGCGGATACAGGGTATTCCGATCAACATCAAACGAAGGATATTGGAAATACATTGCAACCACAACAGATTTATCGTATAATGATTTTTCTGCATCTATGGATTCAGCGTATTATTATACCGTTACAAGTTTTGATAATCAAACAGCAACTTCCGCCAGCGCTTATGCTAACCCCGTATGGACAGGACCGGCGGGTTATAATACTTTTTCTCAGGAGATATCTTTTTTACATATATATCCAAACCCTTCTGATGATAAAATATTTATTGAATTACCCGGTTACAAAAATTCTTTAGTAGAAATTTTAAGCATAGAAGGACAACGTTTGCAAAGCTTTGCGCTGCGCTCTCCTAAAACTCTGATAAACCTCAATAGTTTATCAAGCGGAATTTATATCGTTAAAAT